>NZ_AUTH01000042.1:0-23247 GCF_000497975.1 Pseudoalteromonas sp. TB41
TAACAATCATCTGTGTGGACACTACGAACAAATAAGTTCTAAATCGTATAAGGAGGTGATCCAGCCCCAGGTTCCCCTAGGGCTACCTTGTTACGACTTCACCCCAGTCATGAATCACTCCGTGGTAAACGTCCTCCCGAGGGTTAGACTATCTACTTCTGGAGCAACCCACTCCCATGGTGTGACGGGCGGTGTGTACAAGGCCCGGGAACGTATTCACCGCGTCATTCTGATACGCGATTACTAGCGATTCCGACTTCATGGAGTCGAGTTGCAGACTCCAATCCGGACTACGACGCACTTTAAGTGATTCGCTTACTCTCGCGAGTTCGCAGCACTCTGTATGCGCCATTGTAGCACGTGTGTAGCCCTACACGTAAGGGCCATGATGACTTGACGTCGTCCCCACCTTCCTCCGGTTTATCACCGGCAGTCTCCTTAGAGTTCTCAGCATTACCTGCTAGCAACTAAGGATAGGGGTTGCGCTCGTTGCGGGACTTAACCCAACATCTCACAACACGAGCTGACGACAGCCATGCAGCACCTGTATCAGAGCTCCCGAAGGCACCAAACCATCTCTGGTAAGTTCTCTGTATGTCAAGTGTAGGTAAGGTTCTTCGCGTTGCATCGAATTAAACCACATGCTCCACCGCTTGTGCGGGCCCCCGTCAATTCATTTGAGTTTTAACCTTGCGGCCGTACTCCCCAGGCGGTCTACTTAATGCGTTAGCTTTGAAAAACAGAACCGAGGTTCCGAGCTTCTAGTAGACATCGTTTACGGCGTGGACTACCAGGGTATCTAATCCTGTTTGCTCCCCACGCTTTCGTACATGAGCGTCAGTGTTGACCCAGGTGGCTGCCTTCGCCATCGGTATTCCTTCAGATCTCTACGCATTTCACCGCTACACCTGAAATTCTACCACCCTCTATCACACTCTAGTTTGCCAGTTCGAAATGCAGTTCCCAGGTTGAGCCCGGGGCTTTCACATCTCGCTTAACAAACCGCCTGCGTACGCTTTACGCCCAGTAATTCCGATTAACGCTCGCACCCTCCGTATTACCGCGGCTGCTGGCACGGAGTTAGCCGGTGCTTCTTCTGTCAGTAACGTCACAGCTAGCAGGTATTAACTACTAACCTTTCCTCCTGACTGAAAGTGCTTTACAACCCGAAGGCCTTCTTCACACACGCGGCATGGCTGCATCAGGCTTGCGCCCATTGTGCAATATTCCCCACTGCTGCCTCCCGTAGGAGTCTGGGCCGTGTCTCAGTCCCAGTGTGGCTGATCATCCTCTCAAACCAGCTAGGGATCGTCGCCTTGGTGAGCCATTACCTCACCAACTAGCTAATCCCACTTGGGCCAATCTAAAGGCGAGAGCCGAAGCCCCCTTTGGTCCGTAGACATTATGCGGTATTAGCAGTCGTTTCCAACTGTTGTCCCCCACCTCAAGGCATGTTCCCAAGCATTACTCACCCGTCCGCCGCTCGTCAGCAAAGGTGCAAGCACCTCTCTGTTACCGCTCGACTTGCATGTGTTAGGCCTGCCGCCAGCGTTCAATCTGAGCCATGATCAAACTCTTCAATTAAAAAGTTTTGTGTCTTTCGACAGCTCAATGAATTCTGAATTTATTTAATATCTTTCGATATTGAATTGACTGTGCTGAACAATTACCGAAGTAACTATTCTGTTGGTCACTCAGCTTCAATTGAGACTCTAAATTTGTTTGCCTCGTTACTTGCTCAATAAAGAACGAAATAGCTTGGCTGTTAGAACTCAATCTGTACGAGTGCCCACACAGATGATTGCTTTATATTGTTAAAGAACGTTGCGATTAAAGCGTTTAACTTTATCTCGCTAGGGCTGCGCATATTACGCCTTCCTGTTTTTTTGTCAACACTTAATTTTTAGTTTCTTTTAAAAGATTTGAAAGTTAAGTTTTACTCGACTCACTTACCGTTTGTTCAGCGCTTTTCATTGCTGCCTGCCGGGTCAGTGGATGCGCATTATAGGGATATTCTGGAGAGGGTCAATGCTTTATTTCAGTTTTATTAAATTAATTTCAATTTAGTACAGTAACCATACGAACAAAGAGCTACAGAGCTATTTTTGATTAAAATTCATTCACACAAGGCATGATTGCAAGAGGGGGAGGAAGTAAAAGCGATTTATAGATAACTGCTAATCGCTTTTACATAACACTTTATTAATTACTGAGTTGTTATTTCCCATACGGCAATTGAGCCTGAGATTTCATTACCTACTATGAGCAGTGCTTCGTTTGTTGCACTTTGCGCTGCAGGAACAAACGTCATTCCTTCAGGAGCGAGATCGCCACTTATATCTGCACTTGGTTCTAAACCACGATTATAGAAGTAGTCTTGAAATTTCACATCGTAAGGGTTGGTTATATCAAACACCATTATTGTGCCCATACGCTCTAAGCCAACAAAAGCAAACAACCTATCGCCAACCTTACCTAATGTTAGTGCTTCGGGTTCTGCCCCTTTATCATCTGAGCGTGTATCGCCTTTGTTTTCATCTTCGTTATTATTAAACGCGTTACCATGAACAGAAGCGGTCACCCGTGCAATTTGATCGCCTGAGTCAAACACCACCAGCCCACTGCTATCCCAAATGGTAAATGAGCGTGCGCCATAAGCATAAAGCGATTCGTATTGGCCATCGTTATTTTTATCACCTTTTACTGTTGTAACTTTTAAACGGCCAATGTCATTATCATCGTTATTTAAGTAATCGAAGTTAGCTGCGAGAGCTAGATCTTCTACGCGGCTTTCATCTATATATGCCAAACACCCATCTTTAGCGTCATAATCAAGGCCGCCCTTGGCTATACAATCAGCTTCATCGCTGGCATCAAAAAAGTATTCGCGTGCATCACCCTCATTGGCAGATACAATAAAGTTGGCTCCCTTCCAACTAAAACTTGCAATTGTATCTGGCTGATACATGCCATATAAACCAGGGTATGATTTAAAGTTAACACCGCCGTCTTTGTCTGAAGCGTCAAATTGTAAGTTTGACCAATCTTTAAAACCGAGCCCTTTTAGCTCAAGGGAATTATCTTCAAGGTTGATGATAGCTAGGCCGTTATTTTCTTGAATAGAGACATAGGCGTATTTATTATCCTTGGAAATACTCACATACTCTGGCTCTAAATCCATAGCAACGGTGGTATTTATTAAATTACCATTAATAGTACGTCCAGTAGGATTGGCAAACACTAAACCCTGCGCTTCTAATTCAGCTTGTTGATTATTGTAATCTTGAAAGTTTATGCTCAAAGCATTATCGGCAATAGTGCCGTTAGTGATATCGATAATGCTGATAGTGCCTTCGGGGTCGATACTGTAGTCGCCATTAGGTTCACCTTCATTAGCAACCACTACTTTTGCACCATCATGGCTAAATGTCACCATGTCGGGTAGGGCACCTACTGTTACATTTTTAATAAATACTGGTGTATGCTATTTGGCCAGCTTCGCCCACGTTTGTAGCAGCCATTGCTACCGCTAATAATTGTTTATTTGCATCGATAGCTATGCTGTTCGCATCGCCAGGCGTATTTTCATTTAGTGAGAGCGTAATGGCAGAGGCTAGGTTAGTTGCACTTATAATACCTTCGTTATCTTTTACTAATGCTGCAGTGTCGAACGTATCGGCAGGAATGATATTCACAACAGCTTCATCACCAGAGCTATTAATTGCATAAATCCATTTTTTTGAGGCTTGGTAGGCGACTATTTCAGCTGCCCCTTCCGGGCTTTGTGCATTGAGTACTGCGCGGCCAATAAGATTGATATTTAAAGCTGAATTTGCATTAGTACCGTTTTCGCCATTATTACCCGCTGTACCTTCTATACCCTGTGTGCCATCTTGGCCGTCATCACCATCTAATGAGCAACCAGTTAATAGTGATAGCAAAGAAAGGGCTATTATTGATTTGTTTAACATTATTGTTTTCCTTAGTGTTGTATTAGTTAAATATCAACACACAGGGATGACAACAGCATGGCATTTTTATTTATAGAATATTTAAGCAATAAAAAAGCGAGTTATAAAACTCGCTTTAAATATTTAATAAGTAATGGTCATTACTATTTTTTAACTGGGCGTTTCCAACCATCTAAATTGCGTTGCTTGCCACGTGCCACGGCTAGCTGATCATCCGCGACGGTATTGGTGATCACAGAACCTGCACCTACAGTTGCTGTAGCACCAATATTTACAGGAGCAACCAGTGACGAGTTAGAGCCTATAAAGGCATTATCGCCAATAATGGTTTTCGCTTTATTCACACCATCGTAGTTACAGGTAATCGTGCCTGCGCCAATATTCACTTTCTCGCCAATTTCAGCATCACCTAAGTAACTTAAGTGGTTTGCTTTAGAACCTTTACCTAAACGGGTTTTTTTCATTTCGACAAAATTGCCAATGTGCGAGTCTTCTTCCATTATTGCACCTGGGCGAAGGCGGGCGTATGGACCGAGTGTACATTGAGCCGCAACTGATGCATCTTCAATCAATGTATTGGCTTTAATAACAACATTATCGCCGATGCTGCAATTTTTAAGTACGCAGTTAGGGCCAATTTGTACATTATTACCAAGCGTTACATTGCCTTCAAAAATAACGTTGATATCGATGAGGACATCTTCACCTGTTTTCACGTCGCCACGTACATCTATGCGAGCAGGGTCAGCAAGGGTCGCCCCATTTAGCATGAGCTCTTCTGCTTGCCATGCTTGATAAGCACGCTCAAGGCCTGCAAGTTGTACGCGGTTATTTGCACCTTCAACTTCCATTGGATGATCAGGCTGTGCTGATGTAATTTCTACGCCTTCACTATGCGCCATAGCAACTATATCTGTTAGGTAGTATTCACCTTGGGCATTATTGTTAGACAAGTTACCTAACCATGTTTTTAAAAGCTTACCATTAACCGCCATAATGCCAGTGTTTACTTCGTTTATAAGTAACTGCTCTGCGTTAGCATCTTTTTGTTCAACAATACCCACTAACTTACCATCAACACGTAACATGCGCCCGTAGCCATTTGGATTTGCTAAATTAACGGTTAATACTGCTAAACCATTTTTAGGTGTCGCGGCTAATAAGCGCTCAAGTGTAGATTGTTTCGTTAAAGGTACGTCACCGTATAAAACCAGTACAGCGTCGTCGTCATTTATATGTGGGCTTGCTTGTGCCACTGCGTGGCCTGTGCCTAGTTGCTCAGCTTGTAGCACCCAGTTTACGTTATTATCGGCTAACTGTTGTTGTAATAGTTCGCCGCCATGACCATAAACTAAGTTAGTCGATGTAGCACCTAGCGCATTGGCATTATCGATAACGTGTTGCACCATAGGTTTACCTGCCACTTTATGCAGTACCTTAGGCAGAGCAGAGCGCATACGAGTACCTTTACCCGCTGCAAGAATTACTGTTGTTAGAGCCATTAAAACAATTTCCTTTTTCCGTTGTTTTAGCTTGATAGAATAAGTGTGCTGCAAAGTAGATTACGTAAGTCACATCATGTGCAAATACTCAGTAGGCTAAGCAATAACTACTGAATCTTAACTTAAGCAAAATAACACCTAATAGAATAGGGTTATTGTAACGAGGATCTTGCGTAGATATAAGTAATAATGAAGAGATATTAGCCATTACGATTAATTTATTTACAAATAGCCACGGGATTTATCATCAAGCACAAAAAAGCCCACATAAAGTGGGCTTTTAAAAACCAGATAGGCTTACTTTTTACGTAATTGCTGAATAATGCGTAGCTGAGCAATTGCTTCAGCTAGTTGCATTGCTGCTTGATTGTAATCAAGTTCAGCAGATGCGCCTTTTGCCATTTGGGCTTCAGCGTCACGCTTAGCTTGCTCTGCAGCTTTTTCGTCTAGGTCTTCACCACGAACAGCTGTATCAGCAAGTACGGTCACTATGTTAGGTTGAACTTCTAGTGTACCGCCAGCAATATAGATGAGTTCTTCTTCACCAAATTGCTTAACTAAACGTACCATACCAGGTTTAAGGGCAGTTAGTAGTGGGGCGTGACCGGCGTTAACACCTAACTCACCTTCACTACCAGATACTTGAATAGATTCTACTAAACCAGAAAATAATTTCTCTTCAGCACTTACTACATCAAGATGTACAGTCATAGCTGCCATACTACCCTCCTAATTACATGCTTTTGGCTTTTTCTTGAGCTTCTTCGATAGAGCCAACCATGTAGAACGCTTGCTCTGGCATATCATCAAACTCACCGTTTAAGATACCTTTGAAGCCTGCAATTGTGTCTTTAAGTGAAACGTATTTACCTGGCGCACCTGTAAATACCTCTGCCACGAAGAATGGCTGAGATAGGAAACGCTGGATTTTACGTGCACGAGATACAAGTTGCTTATCTTCGTCAGAAAGCTCGTCCATACCTAGAATCGCGATGATGTCTTTAAGCTCTTTGTAACGCTGAAGAACTGTTTGAACGCCGCGCGCTACACCGTAGTGCTCTTCACCGATTACTTGTGGATCAAGCTGACGTGAAGATGAATCAAGAGGGTCTACCGCTGGGTAGATACCTAGTGATGCGATATCACGTGAAAGTACCACTGTTGCATCTAAGTGAGCAAACGTTGTTGCTGGAGATGGATCCGTTAAATCATCCGCAGGTACGTATACCGCTTGGATTGAAGTAATTGAACCTGTCTTAGTAGATGCGATACGCTCTTGAAGTACACCCATTTCTTCAGCAAGTGTAGGCTGGTAACCTACCGCTGATGGCATACGACCAAGAAGTGCTGATACTTCTGTACCCGCAAGTGTGTAACGGTAGATGTTATCTACGAAGAAAAGTACGTCGCGACCTTCGTCACGGAACTTCTCAGCCATAGTAAGACCTGTTAACGCTACGCGTAAACGGTTACCCGGTGGCTCGTTCATCTGACCGTATACAAGCGATACTTTATCAAGTACGTTTGAATCGTTCATTTCATGGTAGAAATCGTTACCCTCACGAGTACGCTCACCAACACCTGCGAATACTGAGTAGCCGCTGTGCTCGATTGCGATGTTACGGATAAGTTCCATCATGTTTACGGTTTTACCAACACCGGCACCACCGAATAAACCAACTTTACCACCTTTAGCGAATGGACATACAAGGTCGATTACCTTGATACCCGTTTCTAAAAGTTCTACTGAGCTTGATTGCTCTTCGTAAGTAGGAGCTGCACGGTGGATAGACATACGCTCGTCTTCACCGATTGGACCTGCTTCATCAATTGGCTCACCAAGTACGTTCATGATACGACCTAGGGTCTTAGTACCAACTGGAACTTGAATTGCTTCGCCTGTGTTTGCTACTGCAGCACCACGACGTAAACCGTCTGTAGTACCTAGTGCGATAGTACGTACCACACCGCCACCTAGCTGCTGTTGAACTTCTAAAGTCAAACCAGCTAAATCGCCATCTGTTACTTTTAGCGCGTCATATACGGCTGGCACGCTGTCTTGTGGAAATTCGATATCCACAACGGCGCCGATAATTTGGACGACCTTACCTAAACTCATGTCTATTCCTCTCGTTAATCTTTGCCTGAAGCATTAAACTGCTGCTGAACCAGAACAAATCTCACTAATTTCTTGTGTGATTGCTGCTTGGCGAGCTTTGTTATATACAAGCTGTAACTCATCCATAAGGTCACCGGCATTATCAGTTGCAGCTTTCATTGCAACCATGCGGGCAGCCTGTTCAGAGGCAGCGTTTTCAACTACACCTTGGTATACCTGAGACTCAATGAAACGTACTAACAAAGACTCTAAAATAGCCTCTGGGTTTGGTTCATATAAGTAATCCCACGCATGTGTAGATACTTCTTCTTCAGCTTTTGGCAAAGGGAGTAACTGATCTACTATTGGCTCTTGCTTCATGGTATTAACAAAGTTGTTATATACCAGGAATAAACGGTCAATTTTACCTTCAGAGAATGCATCTAGCATTATTTTTACTGGACCAATTACGTCCTGTACTGAAGGCTTATCTCCAAGACCTGCTTTTTTAGCAAGCACTTGACCACCAAAACGTTGAAAGAAGCCAGCTGCTTTACTACCTAAAGTAGCAAAATCAGCATCTACGCCTTTTTCTTTCCACGCTTTAATCTCTAATGCGACTTTTTTAAACTCGTTTGAGTTTAAACCGCCACACAGACCACGGTCAGTAGAGATAACAATATAACCAACTCGTTTTACTTCACGTTCTTCTAAGAACGGGTGAGTAAAATCAAGATTTGCTTGAGCAACACGACCAATCACTTTACGTAATTTTTCAGCGTATGGACGGCTTGAAGCCACTCGTTCTTGCGCCTTTTTCATTTTAGACGCAGCAACCATTTCCATTGCGCTAGTGATCTTTTGAGTATTTTTAATACTGCCGATCTTGCTTTTAATCTCTTTTCCGCTGGCCATGACTCTCTCTCCGAATCAAGGTGTGCTTTAAGATATAAAGCACACCATTAATAACTAAATTACCAAGTTTGCGTAGACTTGAACTTCTCTAGAAGTTCTTTAAGCTGCGCTTCGATCTCGGCGTTGTAGTTACCAGTTTCATTGATTTGAGCCATAAGCTCTGCGTATGTGCTATTTGCGTAAGAAAGTAAAGCCGCTTCGAAATCCATAATTTTAGCGATTTCGATGTCTTTTAAGTAACCTTTCTCAGCTGCGAATAACGACAAAGACATTTCAGCAACAGACATTGGCGCGTACTGTTTCTGCTTCATTAGCTCTGTTACACGCTCACCATGCTCAAGTTGAGCACGAGTAGCATCATCAAGGTCAGACGCGAACTGCGAGAACGCAGCTAATTCACGGTACTGAGCTAGGGCTAGACGGATACCGCCACCTAGTTTCTTAACGATTTTAGTTTGTGCAGCACCACCAACACGCGATACCGAGATACCAGCATTTACTGCCGGACGGATACCTGAGTTGAATAAGTCAGTTTCTAAGAAGATCTGACCATCGGTGATAGAGATAACGTTTGTCGGTACGAACGCAGAAACGTCGCCGCCTTGAGTTTCAATGATAGGCAATGCCGTCAATGAACCTGTTTTACCTTTCACTTCACCGTTAGTGAATTTTTCAACGTAATCAGTGTTTACACGTGATGCACGCTCTAAAAGACGCGAGTGAAGGTAGAATACGTCACCTGGGTATGCTTCACGGCCTGGTGGACGCTTAAGTAGCAATGAGATTTGACGGTAAGCAACAGCTTGCTTAGATAAATCATCATATACGATTAATGCGTTTTCACCACGGTCACGGAAGTATTCACCCATAGTACAGCCCGAGAACGGTGCTAAGTACTGAAGTGCCGCAGATTCAGAAGCAGATGCTACAACTACGATAGTATTTGCAAGTGCACCGTGCTCTTCTAATTTACGTACTACGTTAGCAATAGTAGATGCTTTTTGACCAACCGCTACGTACACACACTTAACGCCTGTGTCTTTTTGGTTGATGATTGCATCGATTGCTAGTGCAGTTTTACCTGTTTGGCGGTCACCGATAACAAGCTCACGTTGACCACGACCAACTGGAATCATTGCATCGATAGATTTGTAACCAGTTTGCACTGGCTCATCTACTGATTGACGCTCGATTACACCTGGTGCAATTTTTTCTACAGGTTCAAAACCGTCGTTATCTAAAGCGCCTTTACCATCGATAGGAGCACCTAGTGTGTTAACAACACGACCAAGTAGACCCGCACCAACAGGAACTTCTAAGATACGACCAGTTGTGTATACTTTTACGCCTTCTGTAAGGTCAGCGTAAGGACCCATTACTACTGCACCAATTGAGTCGCGCTCAAGGTTTAGTGCGATAGCATAACGGTTGCCAGGAAGCTCAATCATCTCACCTTGCATACAGTCAGCTAGACCGTGGATGCGAATGATACCGTCAGTAACAGATACAATTGTACCTTCGTTACGAGCTTCACTTACAACTTCGAACTTCTCAATACGTTGTTTGATCAGATCTGAAATTTCAGTGGAATTAAGTTGCATGCTCTTTTTCCCAATTACGATTGTAGTGTTGTGGCTAAGCGATTTAATTTACCGCGTAAAGAGCCGTCAATTACAGTGTCGCCTGCCTTAATAATAAGACCGCCAACTACTGTAGCGTCTTCACTACAATTCAGCTTAACTTTGCGTGCGAAACGTTTTTCAAGTGCCGCTACCAATGATTCTTGCTGCGCTGCAGCAAGAGGTGTTGCCGAAATCACATCAATATCGATTTCTTTGTCATAGTCTGCTTTTAAAGCAGAAAATAAATGAGCAACCTCAGGTAGTGCAATCAAACGTCCATTTTCAGCCATCACCTTAACTAGGTTCTGACCTTGTTCGTTGAGCTGCTCACCACATAAGTTAATAAATAACTCAGCTTGTGCAGTAGCAGTAGGCAATCCAGCTAAAATGGTAGATGCCTGTTCATTGCTGGCAACGTGGCCAGCAAAGAACAACATGTCATTCCAGCTATCTATAGTGCCTTTTTCAACGGCAAGTTCAAAAGCCGCTTTAGCGTATGGGCGAGCGATAGTAGTCAATTCAGACATGCTCATACCCTCCTAATTACAGCTCAGCGACAAGTTTTTCAACGATGTCACTATGTGCGGCTTGATTGATTTCGCGCTCTAAAATTCTTTCTGCGCCAACCACAGCCAGAGTTGCTACTTTCTTACGTAGTTCTTCTGTCACACGGTTACGCTCTGATTCAATTTCAGAGTGCCCTTGAGCAATAATTTTTTCACGCTCTTGCTGACCACGAACAGTTTCTTCGTCAACAATTAGCACGGCACGCTTTTTAGCTTGTTCAATGATATCAGCCGCTTGAGCCTTTGCATCTTTAAGCTGTTCTGCAGCTTTGTGTTGCGCAAGTTCTAAGTCTTTTTCGGCTCTATCAGAGGCAGCTAAACCATCTTCGATTTTCTTCTGGCGAGCTTCAATTGCACCGTTTAGTGGTGGCCATACGTATTTCATACAAAATAATACGAACACCGTAAACGCAATTAATTCACCGATAAGAGTGGCGTTTAAGTTCACAACCGCTCCTCCTTAAATAGTAAGCTGTTCAAAAAATAAAATTAAAGTACGAACAACAATACCATCGCGATACCAACACCAATCATTGCTACAGCATCGATTAGACCAGCAAGGATAAACATTTTAACTTGTAGCGATGGTGCAAGCTCAGGTTGACGCGCACATGCTTCAAGGAATTTACCGCCCATGTTACCAAAACCGATTGCTGTGCCGATTGCACCGAAACCGATAAGTAAAGCTACTGCGATGTATTTTAAGCCGTTTAATAATTCTAAAGCTTCCATTTATTTCTCCAAAGTTTCAATTGTAATTAAAAGTAAAAGTAAAATTGTAAATATAGTAATTAGTGATTATCTGAACTTGCCATGCTTAGGTATACGATTGTAAGCATCATAAATACGAATGCTTGCAATACAATTACCAAGATATGGAATACAGCCCACACAAAGTGCAACGGTAGTTGCATTAAACCTATTGCACCGATAAGGATGAAGATTAACTCACCTGCATATAAGTTACCGAACAAACGCAGTGCCAGTGAAAACGGCTTAGAAACCAATGCGATAAGCTCTAGTAATAGGTTAAATGGGATTAAAATAATCTGCAAAGCTGTATTGTTTGAACTAAACGGATGAAGTGTTAGTTCTTTAATAAAACCGCCGATACCCTTTATTTTTATTGAGTAACCAATCATTAGAATAAACACGCCCAGCGCAAGTGCTGCTGTCATGTTGATATCAGTGGTTGGTACAATTTTCATGTATACGTCGTGTGAATCCATACCAAATGCAGTTTCGCCAACAAAGCCGGCAAATGCTGGTAGGAAGTCAACTGGGATTAAATCCATTAAGTTCATTAAGAATATCCACACGAATATAGTTAATGCTAATGGTGCAATCAGCTTGCTTTTACCATGGAAGGTATCGCGTACGTTGTCGCCAACGAACTCAACAACCATTTCAATGAAACACTGAAATTTTCCAGGTACACCCAGAGTTGATTTTTTTGCGGCACTACGGAAGATCCATAAAAATATTAGACCTAGTCCGATAGACCATGCGAGGGTATCTACATGCCATGTCCAGAAGCCACTATCCGTACATGCTTTATTGAAGGCAAGACCAGCGTCGGTCGAGCACATCTTAGCATTGGTTAAGTGGTGCTGAATATGGCTAGATAGAGTAACTTCTTCTGCAGCCATGTTATATTCCAAAAGTTAATGTTTAAAAAAAACGGGTGTAAACAATCCTGTAAACAACACCAACACATAAGCACAAAAGAAAGGTAATAAAACTACCGGATAAAGCTTTAGCATTAGTGCAAACAAAACGATTGTTAGCATAAATTTTAATCCGTTGCCGCGTTTCAACGAGGCATACGCTTGATTTGCTCGACTTGCACCCATATATCTGAATGCATAAAGCGCAAATACAAAGTTAGGAAGTACTGCGACAGCGCCACCAGCTAATGCTGAAAGTGCTGCATTGGTTTCCCAACCTATAAAAATTATTAGTGCAGCTAAAAGGGCTACAAATCCCTGAAGGCAAATTAATTTTAATGCGGCAAGCCTATACGGGCCTGCTAACTTATTAGTCACTTTTAATTAACCTTTATGACGCTCTAATTGTCAGGGTATGAAAACTGGCGAAATTATACTTAATCCTGCCAGTTTTGCAACTTGAGTAGGTGCTTTGTAACACAAAATCGCTGTAAATGTCCCTTTTTAGACATCCAATGAATTAATGGTGGGAATAGTCTTGATTGATACGGTTTAAAATACCGTCTAACTCGTCAAGATTAGTGTAAGAAATAACCAACTTCCCTTTGCCTTTTTTGTTGTAATTTATTTCTACTTTTGCCCCAAGGTTATCAGCAAGTTGTTGCTCTAACTGTTTAACATCTGGGTCTTTTTCTATTACTTCTTTTGCTGGAGCAGGCTCTAAAATAGAGCGCACTAGCTTTTCAGTTTCGCGAACGGTCAATGCTTTTGCAACAGCTAAACGGGCAGCATCCGATTGCACTTCACCTTCAAGTGCTAATAAGCAACGTGCGTGACCCATTTCAATGTCACCATGCTCTAACAAAATCTTTACATCGTTATTGAGGTTGTTCAAGCGTAATAAGTTAGTCACGGTCGTACGCGATTTACCAACTGCATCAGCCACTTGTTGATGCGTTAACTCAAACTCATTAAGCAAGCGATTAAGCGCTATCGCTTCTTCCATGGCGTTTAAGTCTTCACGCTGAATATTTTCAATTAGGGCAATAGCAACGGCCGCTTCATCGGGTACATCTTTAATAATACACGGTACAAACTCAAGCTTGGCAATTTGAGCCGCGCGCCAACGACGTTCACCGGCAATAATTTCATAACTGTTATGCGCAACTGGACGCACAACAATCGGTTGAATTATCCCTTGTGAACGAATTGAACTGGCGAGTTCTTCAAGTGCCTCTTCAGACATGTCTTTACGAGGTTGGTATTTCCCTGAGTGTAAAAACTCGATGGGTAGTTTTTGTAATTCACTGTTGCTAGGCTGTGCCGCATTTTCAACTGCGTTTGTTACATTGGCGCTGTCGTGTTCCTTGCTTTCGCTTGGTGCAGGTTTAGATGAACTTAAAAGTGCATCGAGTCCTCGGCCTAAACCTCGTTTTTTAGCAGACATGTTATTTTTTTACCTCAAAGTTAGGCGACAACGGGAGTTGTTTTTTCTTTTCTGCGTAGCATTTCACCCGCGAGAGCTAAATACGCTTTCGCACCACTTGATGCTCGATCGTAGTACATTGCCGGTGCGCCAAAACTTGGGGCTTCTGCAAGTCGAACATTACGTGGGATCACCGTGCGGTATACTTTATCGCCAAAATGTTGTTTTAATTGTTCTGATACATCATTTGCTAATCGATTACGCGGATCGTACATAGTACGAAGTATGCCTTCAATCTGTAAGTTAGGATTAACTAACTTAGCAAGTTGCGTAATCGTGTCCATTAATGCGGTTAATCCTTCCAATGCATAATATTCACATTGCATAGGGACTAAAATAGAATCGGCAGCGGCCATGGCATTAACGGTTAACATATTTAAAGAAGGTGGGCAGTCTATAAAAATAAACTCGTACTGATCCTGAATTTTTTCAAGTGCATTGCGTAAGCGTACTTCGCGAGCAAATAATTCCATCAGCTTAACTTCTGCAGCGGTCACATCGCCGTTTGCAGCAATCATATGATACTCGCCTGAGGTTTCTTTAATAATCACCTCATCAATAGGCTTATCTTCTATGAGTAAATCATAGATAGTAGGGACGTCACCATATTTGTCGACGCCACTGCCCATGGTCGCATTGCCTTGCGGATCGAGATCTATTAACAGCACTTTACGTTTCGTTGCAGCCATAGATGCAGCGAGATTAACGGCAGTGGTCGTTTTACCTACTCCGCCTTTTTGATTTGCTAATGCGATGACTTTTGCCACAGTGTCTCTGATCCCTAGTCTTTAGAAAGAATTATTAAATGTCGTTGTGCATCTAAATCGGGTACTTCTAATGCAATTTTTTGCTCAAACTTAACACCAGCAGGGAGTGAGTCTAATTCCTCACTTGGAAATACCCCTTTAAGTGCAATGAACTTACCTGAATGATCGATTAAGTGCGAACACCAGTCAATCATATCTTGTAACGATGCAAATGCACGACTTAGTACGCCATCTAATTTAACACTTGGTTGATATTCTTCAACTCTTGACTGCACAGGGGTCACATTATCAAGGCCAAGCTCATGTTTAACATGCATTAAAAAACGTACACGTTTACCTAAACTATCTAATAATACAAACTGCGTATCGGGTAAGGCAATAGCTAACACTATGCCCGGTAAACCAGGACCTGTGCCAACATCAATATATTGATGACCGGTCAAGTGAGGCGCAACAACTAAGCTATCCATTATATGTTTAACCATCATTTCTTGAGGTAAACGTACTGAGGTTAAATTATAGGCTTTATTCCACTTATCGAGTAATTCGACATAGCGAACAAGTTGTTGCTGTTGTTTTTGTGTTAGCGCAATATCAGTTTGCGCTAACAAAGTTGTTAATTGTTGCTGTAACACAATGTACCTTTACCGTTACGCAGTTTTGCGCAACAAGCCTTGCTTCTTCAGATACACTAATAATAGCGAAATCGCCGCTGGGGTGATACCAGAAATACGCGAAGCTTGACCAATAGTGTCTGGACGAGCATCAATTAGCTTAGCAACAACCTCATTTGATAAACCAGAGACGGTTTTATAATCAAACTCTTTTGGTAAAATTGTTTCTTCATGACGAAGCTGCTTATTGATCTCATCTTGCTGGCGTGCAATGTAACCTGCGTACTTAGTATGAATTTCAACCTGCTCTAAGGCGGCCTTATTGGTAAACTCAGATCCGAGTCCTTCAATAGCCATCAAGTCGTTATAACGCACTTCAGGTCGGCGTAATAATTCTTCTAAGCTGGCTTCACGCACAAGTGGCGTTTTTAGTAATTCATTTACTTGATCAACAACCGCATGATCTTTATGGATCCAGGTATCTTTAATACGCTGTTTCTCTTTAGCGATCACTTCCATTTTTTCGTTGAATGCTTGCCAACGTTCATCGTTAACTAAACCTAATTCACGGCCTTTTTCAGTTAAACGTATATCAGCGTTGTCTTCACGTAGTAACAAACGGTATTCAGCACGGCTAGTAAACATGCGGTACGGTTCTTTTGTACCCAGTGTTGCTAGGTCGTCAATTAGTACGCCAACATAGGCTTCATCACGACGTGGCGTCCACGACTCTTTGCCTTGCACTTGTAATGCCGCATTCATACCTGCGATCAGACCTTGTGCGCCCGCTTCTTCGTAACCGGTCGTACCATTAATCTGACCAGCAAAAAATAAACCATCAATAAATTTAGTTTCTAATGATTGTTTTAAGTCGCGCGGATCAAAAAAGTCATATTCAATAGCGTAGCCAGGACGACAAATATGTGCATTTTCAAATCCGGTGATCGATTGCACAATTTCTAACTGCACATCGAACGGTAAGCTGGTTGAAATACCGTTAGGATATAACTCGTATGACGTTAAGCCTTCTGGCTCTACAAATATCTGGTGCTTATCTTTATCAGCAAAACGGACAATTTTATCTTCAATAGACGGACAGTAACGTGGGCCTATTCCTTCGATAACACCTGAGTACATAGGTGAGCGATGTAAGTTTTTGCGAATAACATCATGTGTTTTTTCATTTGTGTAAGTGATGTAACACGGAATTTGTTGTGGGTGATCACTTTGTTTACCCATAAATGAGAATACCGGTGTAGGTGCATCACCTGGTTGTTCTTGCATTTTAGAAAAATCAACAGTGCGTGCATCAATACGTGGTGGTGTGCCTGTTTTTAAACGATCCACTCTAAATGGAAGTTCGCGTAAACGATCAGCCAATGCAATTGAAGGTGGATCGCCTGCACGGCCACCTTTAAAGTTTTCAAGACCGATATGAATTTGGCCACCTAAGAATGTGCCTACGGTTAGTACTACACTAGGAGCACTGAAACGCAGACCCATTTGGGTAACGACACCTGTTACACGGTTGTTTTCAACGATAAGATCATCACATGATTGTTGAAAAATCTTTAAGTTTTCTTGGTTTTGAAGTGTGTTCTGAATAGCCGCTTTGTACAAAGCACGATCCGCTTGAGCACGAGTAGCTCGTACAGCAGGGCCTTTAGAAGAATTAAGCGTACGGAATTGGATCCCGCCTTTGTCAATAGCCTGAGCCATTGCGCCACCAAGAGCATCAATTTCTTTAACTAAGTGGCCTTTGCCAATGCCACCAATCGCTGGGTTACAAGACATTTGACCAAGGGTATCCATATTGTGAGTCAGCAGCAGGGTATTCATCCCCATACGGGCAGCTGCCAATGCAGCTTCAGTGCCAGCATGTCCACCACCTACTACGATAACGTCAAAATTTTCGTGAAAAATCATTAATGGGATCCTACTTAAATCAAACCAGTAAACTTCAAAAGGGAGCGTATTCTACCTAGAAATTAGCAGAAGATAAATGATTAAACAGTGCTCAAGATCTAAGTAAGTGATCTCTAATAATATAAAGGATCTTTTAAAGAGATCTTTTAATACTATTACTACTACTGATCAGCTTTTCTGTTGATAAGCTTTAGATCATGATTAAAAACATATAATTAGATCGGATCTAAAGGTGTTAATATGATCGGATCTTCAGGTAAATAAGCTCTGATCAAAACAGGCTGTTATGCACAGGCCGATCAAGTCTCGATCTTATCCCATGGATAAGCATGGTTAAAAAAGCAGTTTAATCAGTGTTTATCCACAAAATCTGTTAAATTATTAGTAAATTGTGGGTAACTTTATTTATAACTTTTTACTTGATCTTTCTATTTTAGACCTGTTTTTGCTATCCACGAGTCTAACCAAGCTAAGGCCGTATCTTCTGGAAGTGCTTCATCAAGAATATTCAGTTCTAAGCGCGGTGCTAACTGTATCGCGCCTTTTTGGCTTAAAAGCGTATCTATATTACGCCCTGCAAGGTTATACGTGTCATAACTGGTATCACCTAAAGCAATGACCGTGTACTTTAAGTGCGATAAATCATCAACTTGAGATAACTCATCAACAAAGTTAATAAGGTTTTCTGGGTAATCACCCGCACCATAGGTTGATGTACAAATTAACCAAATGGTATTTTGCTGATCTATTTCACTAAATTCAGGTTGATCATGTAGTTGGGTATTAATACCTTGGCTATTAAGCGCATCGCTTAGTTGCTCGGCAACGTATTCTGCGGATCCCATTTGACTACCAACGATAAGATTTACTGAACTCATGAATATTTGTGATCACTATTAGTTTTAATTGCCGCCTATGATAGCCCAGTGAGTATAACAGTAAAGTTAAGAGTGCCATTTTGTATAACTATTTTTGTACTTATTTAAGCCTTCACTTAAATGTACTGCTTAACTACTTGATAATTAAAGGTTTAACAAAATATCTTTAAATGTAATCTTCTGATCAAGTTGTTGATAAGGTTGGGGAAAGCTCTGCTTAACTATCAATTAAAGTGCAGTTTTATTGCTAAGTCATTGATTTTATATTTAGTATTTGCCACCAGCGATTGAAAATAAACGTATAGATGCTTGTTGATCTTAATGTGGATATAAAGCTTGTTGATAACCTTAAATTGGGATCGAAAAAAATTTTAAAAAATGATCTATTTGATTAGATCAGGCTAAATAACCATTATTATTTTTTATAAACAGCCCTTTTTTAATTAAATACAGCTTATTTCCCCATTTTAAAGACGTTTAATTCCTCGCTGAAGCAAAAAAACACGCAATTGTGGATAACTGATCTGCAAAAAAATAAATTTGAGTGATCTAAAGTGAATATTTAACTGAATTTTGCTGGTGGTGTAGACGAACAAAACGTATTTTTTAGTTACGTTTTGTTTTTATGACTTGATAATTCCCCCTATTCAAACATGGATAACGAATGCTATAGCTTCAGTTTTAGAGTGTTTAATAAGCATAACTACAGCTATTTTTTCTATAAATTAAGGCGTTCTAGCCGCTATTTGCTGTGATTATTGGCCTTGTAAAATCTTTTATGTACATTATTAAAGGCGAATTGAGGCTGATATAAGTGCAGCTTAAACTGTATTTGTAGTCTGTTTGGTTTTTAAAGTGGATTATTAAAACACAGCTAGGTGAGTTGTTATTGTAAATATTAGGCATGAAAAAGAGCGCCTAAGCGCCCTTAATAAATTATATCGTTACTTATTAATTTGACTATTTACCGATACAATAAGTGAAAAACACAATAAAAACAGTAGGTTTGTGTTTTTTAGGTGGGTCTGTGGTGGCCCACTTTCGGATTAGAAAATATCGTGCAAGTAAACTAAAGGAAAGTAAGCCCGATCACCAAGTTTAATCATCAATAGTTTATAGATGCTTTCTTGTTGAGTGATTCAGCCTTTTTTTTGATGAAATCACTGTCGCTTATATCACCTTTTATCTTGTTACCAAGAAGCCATTGATCAAGCTCTAACCTATCAAAGAAGATCTTTTTACCATTAGGTTTTGCATGAGGAATAATGCCTTCATGGGTTAGTTTATAGATATAGCTTTTTGCCATACCTGTATAAAGTGCGCATTCGTCAACTGTTAATGCGGCTTTGTTGCATAAGTGACTTTTCAAGATCATCTCTTCAATTGTATTTCGGATATCTGGTAATTCGTCATTCTTACGTAGTGCATCACTTATATCATTTTTCATGGTCTACTCTCTTAAATCTCTTGGGAAAACGGGAAATTGGGAAACTGTTTTAAATTCAATTCACTAACATGGGAAAGCGGCTCGCGAAAGCGCCTCATCTAGCGCTAGTTCTTCGGTAATGCGATGTGGAATAACTTTGTAGTAGCGGCCACCCTTTGGCCCGCCATCCACAACACGCTTGAACGTATCGCGTCCCTCACTCGTTTCCATCCAAGATTTCTCTTCCATAAATTTCACCGCTTGGGATATATGCTGTTTGTATCGTATACCGAGTCCATTTTGAAATGCTTGGCGTGTTAAAAACCATGCTTGTTTGCCGTCCAAATCTAAAGCGTAACCGAAGTTATCATTCAGCGGCTGGCCTTCAGGTAGTAGTTTGTTGCGCCAGCGCTTTAATGCGGTAGGTATCTCTTTAAGCAGCTTCTCATCCTCCGAATCATTGGAAGAGCCGCGCATCTCCAGCCATGATTCAAACGCTATTTTTGCAGAGTGCTCTCCACAGCCTTTTGGCCAAGGCATTAATCCTGCTGATATAGCTATTTCTCCAGCAACCCCAAATAATGCAAAGCGTTTAGCTGCTTCAAGTACCTGGCTACCATGGTTATTGTCTTTACTTATTTGCCACTTATCGCGTAGTTCATGGACTCGATAAGCTAACAAGCCAGAAAGATCGTCAATTAAACTAAGGTATTCAATCCACTTTGGTATGACAGTGCCGTGATTTTCTTTTACTGCTTTCCAGATAGAGTCAGAAAAGTCATTCATCGTTTTGTGACCGTACAGCTCATCATAGGCCCCATACTTTCTCTGGACTGGCACTTCTAAAAAGCGAATTTCCTGCCCAGCTTTGACTCCTTTTTGAATTGGTGCCAATTTCTCCTCTAGCCCCATTTCTCCCGTACTTAAATAAAGTAGACGCCAGTTTTTTATGTCGTCTTGGGTAATGGTCTTGTTACTGCGCATTTTAGACAGTCCATTTGCGAGGGTGTATATAGATTGGTCGACGACTTCAGGCGGGGCCTGATGGAGCTCATCAAGGCAAAGGAGCAAGTCATTATGCTCAACAGCAGTGGCTTCTAGCCCGTTTTCTGTTGCTCTCCACGTATAGTAAAAGTTAGTACCGGAGTATAGGCTAGCTGCTAGGATTAGTATGGTTGTTTTGGATATTTTCGATTTACCGAATAAATGCACACCACTGCTAGGCCAGTTCAGCCAATGAAGCAGTGGGGCGCTTAACCCTACACAGACTGTGAAGGCTAAGATAGGGTTATTAATACACAAGTTTCCTACCTCTTTTTGCCAGCTAGAAACAGTACCTGAAGTGCTGAGGAACTCGTTGCTCTTATTTCCTGAATAAATAACTTTTTCAGCTCCATTGCTAACGCACCAGCTCGGTGTGACAAAGTTATTATTAAGCCAGCCTGCTTGAGCCGAGCTTTTATATCTCTGCTTTGGTCTTGCTTGAATGAGGTAAGATATTATTGGCTCCCAAACTCCTTTACGACTTGATATTACAAGCCCTGTATCCAAAAGTAGCTCTTTTACGAAGTTACTTTTTTCATTCATTATCCGACGTCGAGGTATCAGCTTGCGTATGCAAATACCGTCTAAGTTTTTCCATTCAACAAGCAAGCCATAGTCCTTAGTGCCATTATCTCCCCTTGAAATGCCAAGCACTTGAATTGGGCCACACAAGAACCTTGGTTCTGAGTCAGTTGTAGGTGTGTAAAATAACCCTGAATCTCGTAATTCATACATGTTATTAGTTACCTTCTAGTTTCTATTGGTTTCGGTTGTTTTCTCAAAACCAATTCAATCACGAAGGCAACTTTTAATTCTCAGAAAAGGGGGGGTCAAAAAAAGTGGGTTTTTTTTGGGGACGGGTGGCGAGTAAAAAGCTCAAGTGGCTTGAAATTAGGCATGCCTAATTGGAAATAAGATTCCAGATATCAAACTCAGAGTTTCTGAACTACGGTTTGTTATTGATAATAAGTCACAGCTACACTATATTGGTATTGCTTTGAGATGAGGGTTTACCAATTAGGCTCAAAGGCTTATAACATGTTGTCAAGTACTATCGGAACGCCAAACAAGGCCAACGATACGAACGATAAGAACACATGGACTAAGGTTGTCTTAATACAAATAGATGCCTCCTGGTTAATAGTTATATTATAATTCATGTCTAACATTACGCGGCTACGTATTTCAAGATGGTTACTTGAGTAACTTGGTTAAGCCGAGGTAAGGCGATTGGAATTGCCGCAGTTCTAAGTCTGCCTCGGTTTTGCTAGAGAGTTTATTATGGATGATGATACCCCTAGTTGGTATAGAAGTAGAGGATACCTTCACTTTGATGTGCCTGTCGGCAAGAAAAAAGCTATTCACATAACAACTAACCCAAACTACATAAAAAGACATTCATTTTATCCTTTTATAAATTATGCGGTTAGTTCAAAAAAAATAAATAAAGATAAGTCAACTGGCAAGATTTTAGTTAAAAATAAAGAAAGACCAATTGCTTACTCCTCCCATTTAGATAGTCATATATATGCTTTTTACTCTGAAAAATTAAATGCTCTTTATGAAGACAAGCTATTAGAGTACGGGCTTGAAAAATCTGTGTTGGCATTTAGGAGTTTGGGTAAAAGCAACATAGATTTTGCTTATGAAGCATTCATTAAAATTAAAGAAATGGGTGAATGCTGTGCGGTAGCGTTAGATTTCTCTAAGTTTTTTGATACTTTAAATCATGACTTATTGAAAAAGTCATGGTGTAAACTTATCAACAAAGACAAGCTTCCCTCGGATCACTTCAATGTTTTTAAGTCCATAACTAAGTTTTCGACTGTAGATAAAATGGACCTTTATGAGCTATTTTCAATTTCCAAAAGTAACCCTAAAATTAGGGCGTGTTGATCTTTGTGGTATGAAAAACAAACAGCATGAAGATAAGGTATAATTGAATTCGCCAGAAAACTTTACACCGAACCTACATGCCAAGATTAATGCTAACAGACGGGACATGGAATGTCTTATCAAAAGTAATGTACTTAAGTGGTCGAATTTATAATAAGCCCGACCATAGAAAAACGCTCGAAGGCATACTGTATAAGATGCGCACAGGTATTCCATGGCGAGATTTACCTTCTGATTTTGGCCGTTGGAGTGCTATCTACAGACGGTTTAATTTATGGTCCAAAAAAGGGATTTTGAATGAACTGTTTCGCGCATTATCTCGTGATGCGGACATGGATTGGGTCTTCATTGATGGCAGTATTGTCAGGGCTCATCAACATAGTTGCGGTGCAAGAACTGCTGACAATGAATCAATTGGAAAGAGCCGAGGTGGAAATTCTACGAAAATTCATCTTGCAGTCGATAGCGGAGGGTTGCCTGTTTATTATGAATTATCCTGTGGAAATACGCATGATATCGTCCATGCAGAGTCACTCGTAGCTAATTGCCCAACAAGTAATATGGTTGTCGCAGATAAAGGCTACGACAGTGAAAAACTGAGAGCGTTTGTTCGTGATAATAACGCTACACCCGTTATTCCACGTAAGGGCAACAGTTTAGTAGGCAATGAAGATATTGACTGGTGCATGTATAAATATCGGCACTTGGTTGAGAATGCATTTGGCCGTATTAAGCAATATAGAGGGATAGCCACGCGGTATGAAAAGCTTGAACGAAATTATCATTCAATGCTCGCTTTAGCATTTACTATGATGTGGCTACCAATGTGGGCTGATTGATATATGTACTACAAAGATCAACAGCCCCTA
>NZ_AUTH01000043.1:0-56048 GCF_000497975.1 Pseudoalteromonas sp. TB41
TAACAATCATCTGTGTGGACACTACGAACAAATAAGTTCTAAATCGTATAAGGAGGTGATCCAGCCCCAGGTTCCCCTAGGGCTACCTTGTTACGACTTCACCCCAGTCATGAATCACTCCGTGGTAAACGTCCTCCCGAGGGTTAGACTATCTACTTCTGGAGCAACCCACTCCCATGGTGTGACGGGCGGTGTGTACAAGGCCCGGGAACGTATTCACCGCGTCATTCTGATACGCGATTACTAGCGATTCCGACTTCATGGAGTCGAGTTGCAGACTCCAATCCGGACTACGACGCACTTTAAGTGATTCGCTTACTCTCGCGAGTTCGCAGCACTCTGTATGCGCCATTGTAGCACGTGTGTAGCCCTACACGTAAGGGCCATGATGACTTGACGTCGTCCCCACCTTCCTCCGGTTTATCACCGGCAGTCTCCTTAGAGTTCTCAGCATTACCTGCTAGCAACTAAGGATAGGGGTTGCGCTCGTTGCGGGACTTAACCCAACATCTCACAACACGAGCTGACGACAGCCATGCAGCACCTGTATCAGAGCTCCCGAAGGCACCAAACCATCTCTGGTAAGTTCTCTGTATGTCAAGTGTAGGTAAGGTTCTTCGCGTTGCATCGAATTAAACCACATGCTCCACCGCTTGTGCGGGCCCCCGTCAATTCATTTGAGTTTTAACCTTGCGGCCGTACTCCCCAGGCGGTCTACTTAATGCGTTAGCTTTGAAAAACAGAACCGAGGTTCCGAGCTTCTAGTAGACATCGTTTACGGCGTGGACTACCAGGGTATCTAATCCTGTTTGCTCCCCACGCTTTCGTACATGAGCGTCAGTGTTGACCCAGGTGGCTGCCTTCGCCATCGGTATTCCTTCAGATCTCTACGCATTTCACCGCTACACCTGAAATTCTACCACCCTCTATCACACTCTAGTTTGCCAGTTCGAAATGCAGTTCCCAGGTTGAGCCCGGGGCTTTCACATCTCGCTTAACAAACCGCCTGCGTACGCTTTACGCCCAGTAATTCCGATTAACGCTCGCACCCTCCGTATTACCGCGGCTGCTGGCACGGAGTTAGCCGGTGCTTCTTCTGTCAGTAACGTCACAGCTAGCAGGTATTAACTACTAACCTTTCCTCCTGACTGAAAGTGCTTTACAACCCGAAGGCCTTCTTCACACACGCGGCATGGCTGCATCAGGCTTGCGCCCATTGTGCAATATTCCCCACTGCTGCCTCCCGTAGGAGTCTGGGCCGTGTCTCAGTCCCAGTGTGGCTGATCATCCTCTCAAACCAGCTAGGGATCGTCGCCTTGGTGAGCCATTACCTCACCAACTAGCTAATCCCACTTGGGCCAATCTAAAGGCGAGAGCCGAAGCCCCCTTTGGTCCGTAGACATTATGCGGTATTAGCAGTCGTTTCCAACTGTTGTCCCCCACCTCAAGGCATGTTCCCAAGCATTACTCACCCGTCCGCCGCTCGTCAGCAAAGTAGCAAGCTACTTTCTGTTACCGCTCGACTTGCATGTGTTAGGCCTGCCGCCAGCGTTCAATCTGAGCCATGATCAAACTCTTCAATTAAAAAAGTTTTATGTCTTTCGACAGCTCAATGAATTCTGAATTTATTTAATATCTTTCGATATTGAATTGACTGTGCTGAATAATTACCGAAGTAACTATTCTGTTGGTCACTCAGCTTCTCTTTCGAGAAATCACATTGAGACTCTAAATTTGTTTGCCTCACTACCTAAGTAGCTTGGCTGTTAGAACTCAATCTGTACGAGTGCCCACACAGATGATTGCTTTATATTGTTAAAGAACGTTGCGACATTGTCGCTAGGGATGCGTATAATACATCCTTTATTTTTCGAGTCAACACTTAATTTTAAACTTTCTTTCGATGATTTAAACTTAAGTTTTACTTAACTCTTTGAGTAGCTCGTGCCTCGCTATGCGTTGCCCTTCCCCGTCTCAGTGGGGTCGCATTATAGGGAGAACAGATTTTTACGCAAGTACTTTTTTAAAGAAAAACTAAAAAAACACACTGCTCGGTCAGTATCTGAGCTAAAACAGATGAAACAGCTAGTTTTATAATCAAATCAGGCTTTGCTGGTACTTAAATAAGCGCTACTGTTACACTGATACTATTCATATTGTTTAATTTAAAGGTGCATATATGGCAATACGTTCTTATAAAGGAATAACTCCTGCGTTTAATGATTCTGTTTATATAGACGAGTCGTCTGTATTAGTCGGTGATATCACTATAGGTGATGATAGCAGTGTATGGCCGTTAGTTGCTGCCCGTGGTGATGTTAACCATATTCGTATTGGTCAGCGTACTAATATACAAGATGGCAGTGTTTTACATTTATCAAGAGCGACTAAAAGCAATCCTGAGGGTTACCCACTTATTATTGGTGATGATGTTACCGTGGGTCATAAGGTAATGCTGCATGGCTGCGTTCTAGGTAACCGCATACTCGTGGGCATGGGCGCCATTATTATGGATAACGTGATTGTAGAAGACGAGGTGATTATTGGTGGTGGTGCTTTAGTACCTCCTAATAAGCGTTTAGAGTCTGGCTATTTATATGTAGGTAGCCCAGCGAAACAAGCCCGCCCTTTAACAGAGCAAGAGCTGAGCTTTTTAAAAGTGTCTGCCGATAATTACGTGCAGCTTAAAGATGAATACTTAGCTGAAGACGCGAAATAACCACAACTTTTTGCTTAATTAAGTAAACTCACTTCTATTTGCCCTGCCGAGTTATAGCTTTCGTCTTCGATTAGCTGCTCGGCACGCTCTTCATAATCAAATCGGTATTGTTCAAAATAACGCGTTGCATGACTCTCATCGGCTAAATTTAAACTACTTACAGCAATCACACACTCAACTAGCATTCCGCTTACTTGTGCAAAAAAAACTAATTGATGAGTTGGCTCTCTAAATTCGAGTCGGTCTATAAACTGTATTGCTTGGTTCATTTAAGTACTCCCTGCTTTAATGCAATAACAACGGGAACAATGTCCGGCATTTTATTTCGCCATACATAATAAGCTTGTGCAGCTTGCCCTACTAACATGCCACTGCCATCTAATAGCTTAGCCGCTTTATTGTGTTCGCTCACCCAATTCATAAATAGCGTATTTTGCGTCGCATAAAACATATCGTAAGCCATTTCACATGCGCTTAAGTGCTTTTCGCTTAACGCAGGTAACTCGTTATTCATGCTACTTGAGGTTGAGTTAATAACTAAATGATAATCGGCAGAAGGAAGGTCGTCAAAACCATACCCCGAAACATTGCCGTGCTCGGTAAAGAGTTTTGCCAATGTTTGGGCTTTGTGTGCCGTGCGATTAACGATAATAATTTCTTTAGGCTGCTGCTCAAGTAAAGGTAAAATAACACCACGGGCAGCGCCACCTGCACCAATTATCAATAGGCGTTTACCTGTTATTATTATTTTATTCGCTAGTAAATCGTTCACAAAGCCTATGCCGTCGGTGTTATCACCGAGTAAGGTACCATCATCGCGCTTTTTAAGGGTGTTTACTGCGCCTGCAAGTTTAGCCACTGAGGTTAGTTCATCGGCTAAAGCAAAGGCCTGCTCTTTAAAAGGAACAGTGACATTTGCGCCTTTGCCCCCTTGCTCAAAAAAAGTCGCGACTGTTTTTTCAAATCCATCGATAGGTGCTAATATTGCGCGATAGTCGATTTGCTCTCCCAATGACTTAGCAAACTGCTGATGTATGCTGGGAGATTTTGAATGTTTGATTGGATTTCCAAAAACCGCATATTTATCCATTTTAAACAACCTCTTTGCAGTTTTAGTACTGCCTATTAACGATGATAAAACTATGATTAAAAGACTCTTTTCAAGATCAAAGCCGTCTACAACCACTCAAGCGCCTACGCCAGAGAAAACCCCGTATGAAATCATCGGCGGAGAAGCGCCCACGCGTGCAATTGCCAATAGATTCTACGACATAATGGCCAGCGATGAATACGCTAAACCGTTATATGATATGCATCCTCAACCATTAGATAGAATTCGCCAAGTATTTTTTGAGTTTTTATCGGGTTGGCTTGGTGGCCCAGACTTATTTGTAGAAAAACATGGCCATCCAATGCTGCGCAAACGCCATATGCCATTTCCTATTGATCAAGATTTACGTGATCAGTGGATGTATTGCATGAATAAAACCTTAGACATAGAAATTGATAACCCCGTTTTACGCGAAGGTTTACGCCAATCACTGGCACAGCTTGCCAGTCATATGATTAATCAGCATTAATTTACCCCGTTCTTTAATTGGGGATTATTTGCGCTAAGTCAAAACCCGCTTTTCTAAAATAGAGATAATACCCTATTAAATAGTTAGAAAAGCGTGGCGCGTGTGAAATCAATCCAACATAAAATTTATGCTTTGTTAGCGTTAACCGGCATTATTGTACTCATAGCCAGTATTTTTAGTAGTGCGAGCCAACAGCGCACACTCGCACAAGATACGGTGGCAGAAAACATCAAGCTACTTGCCGACAATTACTTCGACTCAATAAACACCATGATGCTAACGGGCACTATGGCTAATCGAGAATTATTGAGCCAAAAGCTTCGTAAACATCCTAATATTGAAGACGCTCATATTATTCGCTCTGACATAGTCAATAAGCTGTATGGACCAGGCAATAAAAACCAAACAGCGAGTAATAACAACGAACGCGAAGCACTGCAGGGTAAAGAAAGCTTATTTATAGAGCAAAACACTGATAGCCGCAGTATGACCTACCTACGCCCGATGTATGCGAGCTCTGATTATAAAGGTACAAACTGTTTAGGCTGCCATCAAGCACAAGAAGGCGATGTACTGGGTGTGGTAAAAATTAGCTATTCCTTAGCCGATATTGATAGCGAGGTAACTTACAACACCTTAATAACCACCAGCCTACTGTCTACTATTTTTATTATTGCCTTTGTGCTGCTAGGTATAGTGTTTAGAAAAATATTTATAGTGCGCCTTAAAAAGCTCGGCCATGCAATGCACCTAGCCACTACTAATAAAGATTTAACCTTACGCATTGAAGATAACGCCGAAGATGAACTCGGCTGGCTTGCCACTAGTTTTAACCAAATGATTGCTACGTTTAAAGATAACATTGCTCAGGTATCTCACTCTTCAAAAGTGCTTATTCATTCAGCAGAGAAAATTTATACTTCTGCCGATACTACTGAGCGCGCTATTTTAGAACAAAAGAAAAGTACCGACTCGGTAGCCGCAGCAATTAATGAGCTAGAAAGCTCATCCAATGAAGTAAGAAACACCACTCATTTTGCTCAAGAAAAATCTGAGAACAGTAATGAGCTAGCACAGCAAAGCATGCAGGTTGCAGAGCAAACCGAACTCAGTATAAATCAACTAGCTGAAGATGTACGCCAAGCGGCAGATCAAGTGAGACAACTGCAAGAGCAAACGCTTGAAGTGGGTAAAGTGCTTGAGGTGATCAGCAGTATCGCCGAGCAAACAAATTTATTAGCACTTAATGCAGCCATTGAAGCTGCCCGTGCAGGTGAAGCAGGAAGAGGATTTGCCGTTGTTGCTGATGAAGTACGAACTTTAGCAACCCGAACTCATGCCTCTACCGATGAAATACGCCGTACTATAGATAAGTTGCAATCAGAAGCAGCGCAAACAGTTAAAACCATGGGTGAGTCCTGTGCGGAGGCAGACGAAAGAGCGCAACAAGTACAACAAGTTGCACAGGCTTTAAAAGATATTTCTAGCCAAATGAATGAAATAAATGAGCTAAATATACAAATAGCCGATGCAACAGAGCAGCAAAATCTAGCCGCCGAAGAAATAAACAGAAGCGTTGTTGGTATCAGTGATAATGCAGAGCAATCGTTAGTGGATGCGGATGAAAATCAAAAAGTCAGTGAAGAGTTACTCAATTTAGCTCGCTCGTTAGATGAGCAGGTACGAAGCTTTAAACTAAAACAATAATTTTAAAAGCCAGTCAATAAGTAGTTTATTGACTGGCATATCATTCTTAGCCCAGAGCTAACCAATCACGTGGCTTTAAGAAGTCTTTATATAGCAATGCCTCTGCACTATCTTCGGCTGGGGTAAAGTTATATTCCCAACGGGCTAAAGGTGGCATCGACATTAAAATAGATTCAGTTCGGCCACCGCTTTGTAAGCCAAATAATGTGCCGCGGTCCCAGACTAAATTAAACTCAACATAACGACCACGGCGATATAATTGAAAGTCGCGTTGTTGTTCGGTGTACTTATCGTTTTTGCGACGCTCAATAATAGGAACGTAAGCATCTAAAAAGCCATTACCCACCGATTGCATAAATGCAAAGCTTTGCTCAAAACCTAACTCATTCAAATCGTCAAAAAATAAGCCGCCTACGCCGCGGGTTTCATCACGATGTTTTAAATAAAAGTATTCGTCACACCATTTTTTATATTTTGGATATACATCATCACCAAACGGCTGACACACATCGTGCGCAACTTGGTGCCAATGCACTACATCTTCAAGTACAGGGTAAAACGGGGTTAAATCAAAACCACCACCAAACCACCAAATCGGTTCTTCACCTTCTTTCTCGGCAATAAAAAAGCGCACATTGGCATGGCTTGTTGGTATATGTGGGTTTTTAGGGTGGATCACTAACGATACACCACACGCATGAAAACTGCGCCCGGCAAGCTCAGGTCTATGTGCAGTGGCAGAGCCCGGCATAGAGGCACCAAATACATGAGAGTAATTAACTCCCCCTTGCTCTATCACATTACCATTGGTGATAACGCGAGTACGACCACCGCCGCCCTCTTCTCGCTGCCAGCTGTCTTCAACAAACTGTGCTTTCCCGTCTGCTGCTTCTAAGCCTTGGCAAATGGTATCTTGCAAAGCCATAAAGTACGCTTTTACTTGTTTTAATAATTCGCTTTGCATCGTTAACCTCTGAATACATTGCCTGTCATGGCATCTTTAATGGTACTTGGTTGCGTATTACCACCTAATGGTTCATCAACATAAAAACTAACCTGCTCGCCAAACTGCTGCTGAGCTTCAACAATACTTGTTACCGTTGCTTGGCCGGTTAAATTTGCACTTGTTGATACCAGTGGTTTACCAAACTGTTGGCATAAACGTTTAACTGTAGGGTGGTTAGTTACTCTTACTGCAATAGTATCAAACTGCCCTGTTAACCACTTTGGGGTAGACTTAGCTGCAGGCATCACCCAAGTGAGTGCGCCTGGCCAACTTGAAAAAATATCGGCACGTTTATCCATAGGCAGCTTAGCGTCATCGACGTATTTTAATAATTGCCCGTAATTGTCAGCAATTAAAATAAGCCCTTTTTCAACGGAGCGTTGTTTAATATCAAGTAAACGTTCCACCGCCTGTTGATTGTCAGGATCGCAACCAAGGCCATAAACAGCTTCGGTTGGGTATAAAATAACATCGCCTTGTTCTAAGCTAGTTATTGCAGCAGATAAAGAAGAAAGGTCAGACAAAATTGTCTCCAGAGATATTTACGTTATTCAGTGGCAGCAAACTTATGCATACAGCTTTTTTGTGGGCATTGTAACACAACACCACTCGCAGTTTTTTTCTCAGTAACAACTGGCCAGTCACATACAGGACACGCTTGAGCTACTGGCTTGTGGTTTAGCGTATATTTACAGCTTGGGTAACAGTCGCAAGAATAAAACACTTTCCCAAATTTATTGCTGCGTGAAACCAAGTGGCCTTTTTTACATTTAGGGCAACTAATCACAGGCTCTTCACTTGGCGTATCGTCATGCTCACTGGCAATATAATGACATTCAGGGTAACCGGTACAGCCAATAAACATACCATAGCGGCCATTTTTCACCACCAGCGGCTTGCTACACTCTGGACACTCGCTGTCCTCAAGTACTTTGATTTCATTGCTATCATGATGTGCAAGCGGGCGAATAAAATCGCACTTAGGGTAACTAGCGCAGCCTAAAAAAGGCCCAGATTTACTATTACGAATGACGAGTTCTGAACCACATTGCGGGCATATCTCATATTCTTTTTCTAAGGCGTGTTTATTAGCCGAGAAAAGTGAATGATCGATTTTACTCATGTAAATCCTAGTGGTTGGTGAATTTTCGCCTAATATACCCAAAACCCTTAAAGATACAAGCTATGGCAGTCGGTTTGTTAACGCTGAAAATAATAAAACACGCAATAATGATTAATGTAACACTTCACTGGGCTCATCAAAAATAAGATCTTCCATTTGCTCATACGCCTGCTGAGAATCAGGGGCGTTAAATAACACCATAAGAATTAACCATTTTAAATCTTCCAAAGTAATAGCTGAATTATCAAGCGCCGCTAAACGGTCCATCACCATTTCACGAGTGGTGCTATTAATAACGCCCGTTTGTTCAACAAACATTAAAAAGCCGCGACACTCGGTGTCGAGAACTTGGCACTCACTGTCGGTAAAAATACGCACTGCATGTTGTGGAGTGGCTAATAAATAAGGCGATTCATTGCTGTATTGTAATGCGGCAAGTTGATCTAACCAGTCAATGGCTTTGTTAATTTCGGGTTTGTTAAACCCAGCGCGCAGTAGCTCATCAGTAAGTGTGCTTTGCTCAACAAATACATCACTTTCGCTGTGAACATAGTTTTCAAATAAATACATGAGAATATCAAACATATTATCCTCCAGCGCTTAATTTAATATAGCCGTCTAATACACGTTCAATTTGATCGTCTAACTCTAAATCAAGCAATCGCGCTTGTACTTTATCAATTGGCCACTGTACTCGACGCATAATATCGTCCACACTGGTCACCTCAAAACCAATACTGTTAAGCACCTCGCAATCTGAGGTTACAGCATCAGTTAACTCTTTATAGTTTAGACCAGAAGGGTATGAAAAGTTCATCTCATCAAGAATATCGGCGACGTTTTCTACCAGCTTAGCACCTTGCTTAATTAAAAAATGACTTGCTTGTGCCAGCGGGTTTTTAATTGAGCCTGGCACCGCAAAAACGTCTTTATTTTGTTCAAGCGCATAACGTACGGTGATCAGTGAGCCACTTTTAATTTCGGCTTCAACAATTAAAACGCCTAAAGAGAGTCCTGAAATAATACGATTACGCCGTGGAAAGTTATGCGCGTTGGCCGCGGTGCCCGGTAAAAACTCACTTACCAATAAACCCTGTGTTAATACTTGATCTGTAAGTAACTTATGGCGTTTAGGGTAATAAACATCAACACCAGTCCCTAGTACGGCAATGGTTTTACCATTTCCTGCCAGCGCTCCTTTATGGGCAGCACCATCAATGCCACGCGCCATACCAGAGGTTACTGTTATGCCAGCAAGCGTTAGCTGATGTGCAAATTCTGCAGCAATTTCAAGTCCTGTGGTGGTTGCATTTCGACTGCCAACAATCGCAATTTGTGGAGAAGACAGTAAGCTGATATCGCCTTTACAAAAAAGTAATAATGGCGCACTGGCTATTTGTTTTAGGTGTTCTGGGTAGGTGGTATCAAAAATACTAATAACAATAATATGTTGCTGGCTAATAAGCTGTTCATAATGCGCAACTTGCTGCCAATTTGTATTACGTAAATTGCTTGCTTGGCTCGCTGTTAAGCCCAACATAACCAGCTGGGAATGCGATAAGGAAAACAGCGACTCTAAACTGTGCTGCTTAGAGAGGGCTAATAGCGTTTTTATTCCAAGCCCTTTGCATAAGTAAAAGGCAAGCCAATGGCTTAGCTTGCCAAACGATTGCTCCATGTTCCCTCCTAGAACACCGACTCGCTACTTAATGAATTACTGCCAAATCTCCAATGCGAATTGGGTGCTGATTTTTAGTGATCAGCGCATAACTAACTTTGTCATACACTTTAAAGATAATCATTTCACCAACTTTCTCTGCTGGCATTTTCCAAGTAACGCTATCTTCATCGGTTTCTGAGCCAAATAATTCGCTAGTAGCCGATACCAATTTTTCTAAACGACTTGAATCTTCGGTATAACGCGGGCCTCTGGCACTATCAATCACCTTAGGTGACTGACGTTCAATATCCAGTACATGACCTACTTTAACTTGTTGCTCTGAACCTAAGTTTAGCACCACTACATCCATCGTGCTAAATTCTCTCACCTCGCGCGGAGAGGCAATCACTTGACCCTGCATTGGCTGTTCAGGACGATGCATCTCAAAATATACTGGCAGCATCTGCCCTTCCATTGCAGGTAATAAAAAGTCACCCTGTTTGATCTCACGTTTTACTGATTCAACTCTTACTGAGGCAGGTTCGCCATTGGCCGCATCACCTGTTCTAAATGCACGAGCCATACCCACATAAGATGCTCTACTCGCTAACTCTTCACCGGTATTAGGGTCAGTATAAGGCGCACCTTTATGATAAATAGCATATGCCTGATGACGTTTTAAGTTACCTTTTACATATAAAATATGGTCAATAGTTTGGGTTTTGGTATTTTCGTTGGCGCCCAAAATATAGGGCTTTTCTTTTATCGAATCGCTGTTAATAGCTTGCTCAAACGACAAATACGGTTTAATCAACGCAAGAGGTAAAGTTGTTATCGCATCTTTCCCTTTTGGCGTAATACGTCCCATAGGTGATAGCTTTCGATACGCTTTATTAATCACTAAACGCGGATTACCGTCTGTATCGTAAATTAATGCTAACGCATCTCCCGGATAAATAAGGTGAGGGTTGTCTATTTGTGGATTCATTTGCCATAGTTCAGGCCATAACCAAGGTTCGTTTAGATATATAGCTGAGATATCCCAAAGCGTGTCACCTTTTTTCACAACATACTGTTTAGGCGCATCTTTTTTTATAGTTAGTACATCTGCCAGCACAGGAAAAGTTGCACCTAATGCAAGTATAATTGCAATTAATGGAGATTTCATTGAGCTTCCTCATAGTGTTTTTTCATTATTATTAACCAAAACCTGTTAAAGGGGAACGTGAATGGCTAAAATAAGAACATACAATACCCTAAATTTAAGCATAAGTGTAAAAGGTAACTATGGCTAGGTTAGAAGTTTTAAGATTTCCAGATGAACGTTTACGTACAATCGCAAAAGAAGTAACTGTTGTTGACGATCAAGTGCGTGAAATTGTCAAAGATATGCTAGAAACTATGTACGATGAAAATGGTATTGGGCTTGCTGCTACACAGGTTGATATTCACCAGCGTATTGTGGTGATCGACGTATCAGAAGAGCGCAATGAACCACTCGTGCTTATCAATCCGCAAATTATCAAAAAAGATGGCTCAACCGTGAGCGAAGAAGGCTGTTTATCAGTTCCTCATTCGTATGCAAAAGTTGACCGTGCAGAAACCGTTACCGTAGCTGCACTGAACGAAGAAGGTAAAGAATTTATTCTTGATGCTGACGAATTATTAGCGATTTGTATTCAGCATGAACTTGATCACCTTCAAGGTAAATTATTTATTGATTATTTATCTCCATTAAAGCGCCAACGCATTCGTAAAAAGCTTGAAAAAGAAGCGAAGTTTGCAGCGCAGTAATAAGCACCTTAGTAAATAATTAGGAAACTCAGTGACACAACCATTACGCATTATATTTGCCGGTACGCCGGACTTTGCTGCACGCCATCTGCAAGCACTCATAAATAGTGAACACCAAATAGTGGGCGTTTACAGTCAACCAGATCGTCCAGCGGGTCGCGGAAAAAAACTAAAAGCCAGTGAAGTAAAAGCGCTTGCATTAGAACATGACCTACCCGTTTTTCAACCGCAATCACTCAAAACAGACGACGCACTTGAAGAGCTAAGCAGCCTCAATGCCGATATCATGATTGTCGTTGCCTACGGTTTAATTTTACCTAAAGCCATTTTAGATGCCCCACGTTTAGGGTGTTTAAATGTACATGGTTCTATTTTACCGCGCTGGCGTGGCGCCGCACCTATTCAACGCGCTATTTGGGCAGGGGATCAGCAAACCGGTGTAACCATAATGCAAATGGATGAAGGGCTAGATACCGGCGATATGCTGCATATTAGCCGCTGCCCTATTGATAGTACTGAAACCAGTGCAAGCTTATACACTAAGCTTGCTGAACTGGGACCTGATGCATTAATCGACACCATAAATCGTTTAGCCAACGGGGACATAACGCCTGAGCCACAAAACGATGCTGATGCCAATTACGCTAAAAAGCTCTCAAAAGACGAAGCCAACATTGATTGGTCTATGGATGCCGAGCAAATCGAGCGTAACATTCGTGCATTTAACCCATGGCCAGTATGCTTTACCCAAATGCGTGGTAATACGGTAAAAATATACCAAGCAAATGTAGTTGAACAATCAGGCGCAGCTGGCACTGTATTAGCAAGTGATAAAAACGGTATCGTTGTGGCTTGTGGTAAACACGCTTTATCTATTGGCGAATTACAACCACAAGGCAAAAAGCCAATGGCAATTAATGATTTTTTAAACGGTCGTAGCGACTGGGTCACACCCGGCACCGTATTAGGCGAAAATAATGAGTAATGTAAGCAATGTCAGAGCGCTAGCCGCTGAAACTTTATATAACGTGGTTGATAAAGGCGCATCGCTTAATCAAGAACTCCCTTTCGCTAGCCAAGGCCTATCTCCTAAAGATAAAGCCTTACTGCAGCAAATTTGCTATGGAGTATTACGTTACTTACCTAGCCTAGAAAATTATTGTCAGCATTTAGTAGAACAACCGCTTAAAGGCAAACGCCGTATTTTCCAGTTTTTGTTGTATGTAGGCATTTACCAACTACAACACATGCGTGTACCGCCGCATGCAGCAATTAGCGAAACCGTTAATGCGTTACAACAATTACGCGCTCTTGGCTTAAAAGGGCTTATTAACGCCATTTTACGAAGCTTTCAGCGCCAACAAGCTGAGCTTGAAGAAAAAGCCAAACAAATTCCGGTGTGTTTATACAACCATCCAAACTGGTTTATAAAGCAAGTAAAAGAAGCCTACCCAGATAGCTGGGAAGACATTCTAGAAGCTAATCAGCAACAAGCGCCAATGTGGCTTCGAGTGAATCAATCGCAGTTTAGCACCCAAGAATATAGCGAAATGCTAACCGCTAACGATATTGAACATACTCTAAATCCTGATTTTATTGATGGCATTAAACTAAGCAAACCACGCGATGTGTTTTCACTTCCTGAGTTTGATACCGGTGCCTGTTCAGTACAAGATGCGGCAGCGCAGCTTGCTGCACGCTATCTAGACCCACAAAATGGTGATTCAATACTCGATGCCTGCGCAGCGCCTGGTGGTAAAACCTGTCATATTTTAGAGCTTGCCGACGCAGATGTGCTTGCGCTTGATAGCGATGCCACACGCCTAGAACGTGTTAAACAAAACCTAGAACGCATAGGTTTGGGCGCCGACTTACAATGTGGTGATGCATCGCAACCTCACACTTGGTGGGATGAAGAACAGTTTGATCGTATTTTGTTAGATGTACCCTGCTCTGCAACTGGCGTAATTCGTCGTCACCCAGATATTAAATGGTTACGTCGCGCATCCGACATTAACGATTTATCGACCCTCCAAGGCGATATACTCGACAGCATTTGGCCATTGTTAAAGCCAGGCGGTACATTGGTGTATGCAACCTGTTCGGTGCTTCCACAAGAAAACCAACAACAAGTTGCTAAGTTTTTAGCTAATAATGGAGACGCAGAGCATATTCCTTTGCACAGCGAAGACACTAAAACCACACCAGGCTTGCAGTTATTACCAGGCGAAAGTGACGGTTTTTACTACGCTAAATTAGTTAAAAAAGCCTAGGCAACACATTTAGCTACTTCAATTTAGAGGTAGCTAATACTTTGATGTAATTAGTATTAATAATACGGGTACATAATGAAAATAATCATACTCGGTGCTGGGCAAGTTGGCGGCACACTCGCAGAAAACCTAGTGGGTGAACAAAACGAAATAACCGTAGTTGATATCGACGGTAACCGCTTGCGCGAACTGCAAGATAAATACGATTTACAAGGTGTTGCAGGCCACGGCGCCCACCCTGACGTGTTAAGTCGCGCAGGGGCTGAAGATGCCGATATGATTATTGCGGTGACCAGCTCAGATGAAGTTAACATGGTGGCATGCCAAGTTGCCTACAGTATTTTTAATACACCGACCAAAATAGCCCGTATTCGCTCTGAGCAGTATTTAAAATACCGCGAAAAACTCTTTCATAATGATGACTTACCTGTCGATCATTACATAGCCCCAGAAGCACTCGTTACTAAGTATATTCGCCGCCTAATAGACTACCCTGGCGCATTACAAGTACTGCAATTTGCCGATGGCATGCTCTCTTTAGTGGCTGTAAAAGCCTACTATGGCGGCTTATTGGTAGGCTATGCCCTATCTACACTTAAGCAGCATATTCCTAATGTTGAAACTCGGGTAGCCGCTATTTACCGCCAAGGTAAAGCGATAAAACCCTTAGGCACCACCGTAATAGAAGCCGACGATGAAGTATTTTTTATTGCCGCAACCAAACACATTCGTGCGGTAATGAACGAGCTACAAAAGCTGGAACGCTCGTATAAAAAAATCATGATTGCCGGTGGCGGTAATATTGGTGCAGGTCTAGCCCGTTCACTGGAAAGAAACCACAGCGTTAAGTTACTAGAGCGAAGTAAAGAGCGTGCCGAACAGCTTTCTGAAATGCTCGACAACACCGTGGTATTTTGTGGTGATGCATCCGATCAGGAGCTGCTCTCTGAAGAACACATTGAACAGGTTGATGTGTTCATTGCCGTTACCAACGACGATGAAGTAAATATAATGTCGGCTATGCTCGCAAAACGCATGGGGGCACAAAAAACCATGGTACTTATTCAACGAGGCGCTTACGTTGATTTAGTACAGGGCGGCGAAATTGATATTGCGATTTCACCACAACAAGCGACTATTTCTGCATTGCTGACTCACGTGCGCCGTGGTGATATTGTAAACGTGTACTCGTTGCGTAAAGGGGCTGCAGAAGCCATAGAAGCGGTTGCCCATGGTGATGAAAATACCTCTAAAGTGGTAGGTCGCGCAATTGCCGATATTAAATTGCCAGCAGGTACCACAATAGGTGCAATTGTGCGAAATGACGATGTACTGATTGCCCATGACGATACAATTATTTTGTCAGGCGATCATGTAATCATGTTCTTAATTGATAAAAAGCACATTAACGTGGTTGAAAAGTTATTCCAAGTTAGCGCTATTTTTCTATAATTAAACTGCTTGAGTTAAGTAATCAACAAACACAAAAAAGCCGCTGACTATTAAGCGGCTTTAGTGGAGTATGATGGGTTAATACTTATTGTACTCTTGCAAACTCTTCTTTAGAAAGTTCACCATTTCCGTCGGTATCTAAATCATCAAAAATGTTCATTAGTTGTTTATTAGCGGCGGCTTCCTGCTGGCTAATTACACCATCGCCATTACTATCAAAAGAGGCAAAATCTACCGCTGCATAAGCTGCTGATGATGACGCTAATACTAAAATCGCAAGTGTTGTGTTTAATGCTTTCATAATAATTCTCCTATAAGAGGGAAATCCTTTTCTGAGATCCCTGTGCAATGAAAAAAGTCAAAAATTAAAAGTTTGCAAACTCAGCTTTAGAAAGCTCACCATTACCGTCGGTATCAAGCTCAGTAAATGCGGCTGTTAAATCAGCGTTTACAGCGGCTTCACTTTGACTAATAGCGCCGTTACCATCAGTATCAAGCGCGTCAAAGTCGCTTGCTGCAAAAGCAGCTGATGAAGAAGCTAGCGCGATAAGTGCAAATGTTTTATGTAATGTTTTCATAATTTAATCCTTCAAAATGTAATGCAATGGTTTATCAAAAAATTGTGTCTAGCTATCACGATCCTTGTTATTCTCTTTCATAGGCTTCCTTGCCTATTTAGGTTGTCTTTGGCAACTCAGAATATACTTAGCCTTGCCTTATGCTTTCGAAAATTCTTCTTTTGATAGCTCACCGTTTTGGTCAGTATCAAGCTCTGAGAACATGCTCATTAATTTTGCATCAACCGATGCTTCGCTTTGGCTAATAGCACCGTTGCCGTCGGTATCTAGTGTGTCGAAGTCGCTCGCTGCAAAGGCAGCTGATGAAGAAGCAAGAGCGATAAGTGCAAATGTTTTGTGTAATGTTTTCATAATGAGTATTCCTTAAAATCGTTTAAATAATGAGGGAGCTTTTAACTCCCAAAACTTTAATAGCTTAGGGTTATGCTTTAGAGAACTCTTGTTTTGATAACTCACCGTTTTGGTCAGTATCAAGCTCTGAAAACATGCTCATTAATTTTGCATCAACCGATGCTTCGCTTTGACTGATTGCGCCGTTGCCGTCAACGTCTAGCGTGTCAAAGTCGCTTGCTGCAAAAGCGGCTGATGATGAAGCTAATGCGATAAGTGCTAAAGTTTTATTAATGCTTTTCATAATCAATCTTCCTTCAAAGTTTATGTTTTATGCGATTAAGTGTTTTACTTTAAATCACGTTTCGTTCTATACAGCCTGACTATTACAACTTCGATGCCAAAAATATAAAAACCATAATTTTCAATAAATTAACCAGCAACTAGCTGAAAATGGCGCTATTTAACTCGTTATTTTGTTGCTTTTTAGCAACAGTAGATAAGGCAATAAAATTAAAACAATAAAAATCAAAGAGTTGAGTTTAGGTAAAACCCCACACAGTCGGTGAGCAACCGCTAAAAAAGAGGATTAAATAAACAAAAAGGAAGGTGAGTTGAGTTTAATTTTGTTATAAACAAAAAAATTAGAATAAAAGACATATTTAACTAATTGTTTTTAATGAATTTGTAAAATAAATTTGAAATGGCTTTTAAAAATAACAACAACACATGGCTATTTGTTGCAAAAGAGCGAAAATGTTAGAGCTTGTTGATATTTTAGAATTGTAAAATGTTCAGCGTCGAAAGATAACAGGTCTTATACAATTTCAACTTCAAGTGCATTAGGGTCAATGAAGTGATCCCCCATCAGGGCTTTCATTTGCTCTTCACTGGCAAATAATCGAATTCCGCAATATATGCCCTTAGCATGTTTTTTCACACTGCATATTTGCCCTTCGTGCTTTGTATCTTCATCAAACACTACGATGCAACGCATATCTTTAATGTCGTCGATTTCTTGGGTTGTTTTAATATCAAACATAACACCCGTTAACGAAATATCTTTTATAACGCCTTCAAAAGAAGGGCGATCATCCGATAATTTTAACTTGGCTGGAAACAGCGTCGGTATACGCGCTTGCGAGCGCAGTTCAAATAGCTGTACTTGTGAAGGATAGTCGATAAACAATAACTTAGCTGGGTGAGATGCTACAGACATAAGCTGCTGACGAAACGCTAAAACATGCCCACCACTGCCCTCTATAAGCGCTCTTACCACCACCATCACACCATCGCGTAAATAATCACTTGCCATGGGGAGCCGTTTTGCATTGGGGTAATTTAAAATAATAAACTTATTTTCTAATAAGCCTATAAACTCTGTTTTTACGCGTCGGCTACTCGTGGGGGTGAGGATTTCTAAATCAACTATGCCACCCGTGACGATTTGGTTTAACTTTTCCAAATTGGTTTTTCGCATATTTCCTTCCTGATATTTATAACGTTATCCACGCCAAAATGTTGGGGTAAATAGCACAAGTAAGGTAAATATCTCTAAACGACCAAATACCATTGCCACGGTTAATATCCATTTTGCAGTATCGGTAATAGCGCCATAATGAGAAGCAACATCACCTAAACCAGGCCCAAGGTTATTTAAACACGCTGCCGTTGCTGAGAATGCCGTTATATTGTCTAACCCGGTGCCCATTAACGCTAACATAATAATAATAAAGACTAGTGCATAAGCCGAGAAAAAACCCCATACCGCTTCAACTACTTTATCTGGTAGCGCCTTTCGTCCTAACTTTATAGAGTATATAGCTCGAGGATGCACTAAGCGGTTTAGCTCTCGCACTCCTTGTAGATAAAGTAAAAACACGCGCACTACTTTCATACCGCCACCAGTTGAACCAGCACAGCCACCAATAAAACTAGAGAATATTAATAAAATAGGTAAAAACAAAGGCCAAGCAGAAAAGTTATCTGTGGCAAATCCTGCGGTGCTGCTTATAGATACAGCTTGAAACAATGCCTGATCGAGGGTTTCATCGCCATTGGCATAAACATCGTGAGATGAAAGTACCGTGAAACAAATCACCACCAGCGCGAGCTGAATACATAGAAACACTTTGAATTCAGGGTCACGAATGTAGACACTAATATTACGACTCGCTACAGCAGCATAATGCAGAGAAAAGTTAATGGCTGCGATAATTAAAAAGAACACACAAATAAAGTTAATTACTGGGCTATCAAAATGCCCCATTGAAGCGTCATAAGTAGAAAAACCACCAATAGCCACCGTAGAAAAAGCATGGCAAATTGCATCAAACCAATTCATGCCAGCGCTCCAATACGCCAAAGTACATGCAAGGGTAATAGACACATAAATATACCAAAGGTGTTTAGCGGTGTCGGCTATACGCGGGGTCATTTTGGAATCTTTTACGGGGCCTGGAATCTCAGCCCGATACAACTGCATACCACCTACGCCAAGCATTGGCAGGATTGCTACCGCTAATACAATGATCCCCATACCACCAAACCACTGTAATTGTTGGCGATAAAACAATACCGATTTAGGCAGATACTCTATACCGGTCAGTACGGTAGCTCCTGTAGTGGTTAAGCCAGAAAAGGCTTCAAACACGGCATCGGCCAAAGAGAGATTGGGTTCTTGTAAAAATACCAGCGGTAAGGAGGCAAACGCGCCTAGTACCAGCCAAAACAAAACCACGATTAAAAAGCCTTCGCGGGCTTTTAAATCGCCATGCTCATGCCTATTTGGGTAATAAGCCATTAAGCCAATAACAACACTGAATATAAAGGCTAAAACAAACGGCACCCCTCCACCATCTTTATAAATTAAAGACACTAGCGCTGGTGGCACCATAGTAATACTGAATAGCGCAACCAATTGGCCAAGAATTTTTATGATGGTACGAAATTGCATTGAGCGTATCGCTTTTTTATTAGTAAATTAAAATAACTACTGTATGACTCGAAATTTAATGTTTAATCATTAAATGGAATGAATGTAAGACTATTACTCTTTGATTGTTAACTCAACTGCGCCGTGGCTTAAATCAAAAATATCTTTGATGGCTTGCTGCGCTTGGCGACTATCAATGGTAATAGTCCACTCAATATTTGCAGTAAACTGCTTTTCAATATTAAGTACCTGAAAGTTGGTTTTTAAGTATTGCTCTATCGCCCCTTGCATACTGTATTCACTAAAGCCCACCAGCTCAGCACTCGGCACTTTCACCACGGTTTGTAGTTTTGCTAAGGCATTATTGAGTGAACCACCATAAGCACGCACCAGCCCACCCGTACCGAGCTTTATACCTCCAAAGTAACGTGTTACCACAGCGGTCACTTCACCTAAGCCTGAGCCCACTAGCACATTGAGCATGGGTTTACCGGCGGTGCCATTGGGCTCTCCGTCATCAGAAAAGCCATAAACATGGCTGCCCCCTGGGTTACCTGCAACATGTGCCCAGCAATTGTGGCGTGCATCACTATATTTTTCTTCAATATTTTTAATAAAGGCTTTCGCAGCATTTAGATCGGGCGTGTGACCTATATGAACGATAAAGGTACTTTTTTTAATTTCTTCTTGATGAAATACAGCTTCGGCTGGGTATTTATATTCAGACATAGCACTTACTTAGGCTTTAATTAAAAAAATGGGGCCAAAAGGCCCCTTTGTATCCGTTTATTTTAGCGCGTATTGGCTAACTCGTCTTTATAAGGATTTAGTCGAGTAATAAATTACGCGTCATATTTTCTAGGCTATCTTCGTGAACAATAATATTGTCCTCGATACGAATACCGCCAAAAGGTTTAAACGCTTCGACCTTTTCCCAGTTAATAAACTGCTTATTGTCTGTTTGTGCTAAATCACCCAATAAAGAGTCAATAAAGTACAAACCTGGCTCAATAGTAAATACTTGGTTTTTCTCAATTAAGCGAGTACAGCGCAAGAATGGATGACCCTCTGGTGGCGCTTGATGTGCCCCTGTTTCATCACGCATAAAACCACCCACATCGTGAACCTGTGCACCTAAATGATGCCCTAAGCCATGCGGGAAGAAAGTTGAGGTAATTTGACGCTCAACAATTTCGGCTGCAGGTAGTTTAACAATATCAAAATCACTTAATAGCTGAGCAATACGGTTATGACAATCAATATGCAGATCGCCATACAGTAAACCTGGCTTTAAGCTTTTTCCTAACTCAATTTGATGCGCTGTCATAGCGTTAACTAAGTCAGCAAACTCACCCTGCTTTTTAAAGTCGTAGGTACGGGTAATATCCGCAGCGTAACCATTAAAATTAGCGCCCGCATCAATTAAAAATGAATTATGCGTTTGTGGTGCTTTTGGCTCAAAATGGGTGTAGTGCAAAATAGCGCAGTTTTCGTTAAGTGCCACAATATTGCCATATGGCATTTCGTTTTCACTTTGGCGCGTTGCCATTAAGTAAGCTTGCTGAATATCAAACTCGCTACCACCATTAAAAAACGCATCACGCGCTGCTTTATGGCCATCAACCGCAATACGATTCGCATTACGTAAACATTCAAGTTCATATTGCGTTTTATAAGCACGGTGGTAATGAATATAGTTAAGTACTGGCTCAGGGTTCATAATACTAAAGCCAAGTGCTTGTGCTACTTCGAGGTATTCACCAATGTAGGCAAATTTAGCTTTATCGTAAGGTAGTAGCTTTTCAACCTGATCGGGTTGTAATAACAATTCAATATCGAAGTATTCTGCCCAAAAATCTCTTGGCTCATCAGGTACTTTATGCCAAAAATCAATTGGGCGATAAAAAATAAGTTTTGGCTTATCGCTACCATTTACCACAATCCAGCAATGTGGATTATCAATAACCGGTAGCCACGCTTTAAAATGAGGGTTAACTTTAAACGGGTAATACATATCATCTAAAAATTGGCGCTTAGCTTGGCCTGAATGAATGACTAATCCTTCTAACCCTTCTTGCTCACAAATAGTACGTGTACGCTGCTGCAATGTTGCAATATGTTCGGCGTATAAAACGGCTAATTTTTCCATAATAAACCCATCTGTTAAATTTAACTTGCTTTGAGTCTACCACTTATACACAAAGCGCTCAAAAAAGAGGGATACGTACTGTGTAAATATCCCTCTGTGGTTGTAGATTTATTTTTACTATCCGCCCATCGTCATTTCTAATATGGGGGCTAGAAGGTTTCCCTCCCGACCAAGGCGAGTATGATAAACCTGCCGATAAGCAAATACATTTTTTACATAATCTCGGGTTTCTCTGTAAGGAATAAGTTCAACCCATAGCTCAGCCGGCATTGCTTCTTCTGGTAACCAACGCTTAATACGATGATACCCAGCGTTATAAGATGCTGTAGCTAACACCTCATTGCCGTGGTTTTTCTTTTTTAAATACTGTAAATAACGAGTCCCAAGACGAATGTTGGTTTTTGGTTGATACAAACGACGATTAGAAACCGTGCCTTTATTAATATACTTTGCCGTACTCGGTAATAGCTGCATTAACCCGCGTGCATTTGCATGGGAGCGCGCATCAGGTGCAAATGAGCTTTCGCGACGTGCAATAGCAATACTCCAAGTTAGGTCAATTTTGCTTCGCTTGCTGTAACGCTCAAACATTTCTTGAAATGCAAAAGGGAAACGCAAATCCACATAATCCCATGCTTTTATTTTTGCTAGGGTGAATATAGTACTATCAAACCAATCCAGCTCGGCTGCAAGTACCGACGCAGCTAATTTTTCATCATCAGCTGAGGTATCAGTTAAATAATTCCACTCGCGTCGAGCAGCAGTAAAGCGCTCTAACTCATACAAGGCTTTGGCACGCTTAAAGCCCGGTGCGTTACTCACTCTTGTTACTAAAGCTTGATTTACATTAACGGGCAACTCATTTAAATCAACCGGTATGCCCAAACGTGCAGCGGCTAAAAAGCCGTAATAATCACGATTAGCGGCCACTTTAGTCCAAATTGCCTTAGCTTTTTCATGATCTGCGCGTTTGTCATAACTATAAGCAAGCCAATACTGTTGCCCTAAGCTAAGATTTTCTTTACCTGTAAAAAATGCCGCAATTCCCTCCCAATCTTGGGTTTTGAGTAGATTAGCTAACTGCCATTGCATTAATTTACGATCTTGGCGCTCTTTGGGTACTTTATTTAAATAGAAGCTAGCTTGGCTATGGCCGCTCGACGCCAATGAAAGCGCAAAGGTATAATATACATCCGCTTTTTCATCATCAGTGTAATCAAATAACCCCTCAATTTTTTGCCATGCCTTTAATGCCAACTCTTTATCACGCCAAATTAAACGCTTAATACCATAAAGCGCTATTTCACCCTCTTTCACTGTTTTGCGCTTATAACGGTATAACCCCGCCGCTGCACTTGGGTCACGTCTTACTTTTGAGTATAAATCGGCTAAGTAGCGCTCATTGGCTGGCAACAATGTTTTTAAATAAGGCAGTAAACGATAAGACCCGCCTTGTGCCGCTAGAGTGACACGTTGCCAAACAACATCGGGCGTTAAATAACCATTTTGACGCCAGCGTTTAAAAAGGCCATCGCATTCACTTGGCTGCGACTCACCCACTGTCCATAAGTCGGTTACCTGATTGAGTATTGCTTTTTTAGGCGCACCAAGATCAAGCTGAAAAGTAAGGTGGGTACAAGTAAGCTCACTGTCAGAGGTTTCACGGTAGTTTTTAATAAACGCTGCTTTTTGATTTCTGCGTTTTAAATAGTTTAACCATGCTTTACGCACTGGCCACTCTAATGGCGTATGTTCATAAACAGTGAGAAAATTTTCTATCTCTGTTTGGTGGGCTAAGCTTGGGTAACGTTCCCAATAGGCTTTTTCAACATACGGTTTAAGCGGATGAGACAATGAATCCACCGCTTCTTTAAAATTTTGATAATTGCCATAGCGCGCCTGTTTTTCAGCGTCTAAAAATGCATCAATATCAGTTTTCGCGTTGGCAGAGGGGAAAGAGAAAAATAGAGTCGCTGCCGCTACGCTTAATAAGTATTTTTTCATAATGTCCTTTAGGGCATAGTAACCTTCAAGGCTGACGAAGTGTGGCGAAGAGTAAGTAAACAACAGCACATACACAGCTGTACTATTTATTCTAATAAAACCCAAGCTATGAACACTAAGACAGCGCAATAAAATGAATAAAGAAAACTTTCAAACCCACCTTAGCACCAAACCAGCTATATTTTAACCAGACGTTTGTAACCAAGATAAATTTTTCGTTGCATTTTTAATTTAAAGCAAGCACACTGGTCTGAATATGAACTCATCGTACCAGTCTTAGTTCATCAACTAGGGAGAATAATAATGTTATATAAAAGCGATTCCTTTGAAGTTAGCTTCGTGAAGGAAAACATCGCCGAGTTTAAGTTTTGTGCTACAGGTTCTGTAAACACATTATCTCAAAAAACTCTTTCAGATTGCGCGGCAGCATTAAAAGAATTAGCCGCTAACGCTGATATTAAAGGCATGATTTTTACCAGTGATAAAGACCACTTTATTATTGGTGCAGATATCTTCGAATTTTTACCTACTTTTACTAAACCTGAAGCAGAATTAGTAACGTGGATCAAAAATGCAACTGACGTTTTTGATGCAATTGAAGATTTACCATTCCCAACACTAAGTGTTATAAACGGCTTGGCGCTTGGCGGCGGCTGTGAGTGGGCACTTGCTACCGATTATCGTGTTGCAAGTGACTCAGCAAAAATGGGTTTACCAGAAGTTAAATTAGGCATAATGCCTGGATTTGGCGGTACAGTGCGCCTTCCGCGCATTATTGGCGCCGATAACGCGATGATGTGGATCACCACAGGTAACGAAAATCGCGCAGCTGATGCCCTTAAAGTAGGTGCGTTTGACGCAGTAGTTAGTGCCAACAAACTACAAGAGTCAAGTATAGCAACATTAGAATTAGCGATTGCTGGCAAGCTAGATTGGCAAGCAAAACGCGCTGTAAAATTACAACCGCTTAAATTAAACCGTGTTGAGCAAGGCATGAGCTTTGCAATGGCAGAAGGTATGGTAATGGGTAAAACCAAAGGCCACTATCCTGCTCCAGTTATGGCCGTTCGCACTATTAAAGCAGCAGCAAACTGCTCACGCGCAGAAGCAATGGCAATTGAAAATGCCAACTTTGCAAAGCTTGCTCGTACCAACGAAGCAGCCGCGCAAACAGGTATCTTTTTAGCGGATCAATACATTAAAGGTAAAGCACGTAAATTTGCTAAGCACAGCGATGTAGAAATTAAACAAGCTGCTGTATTAGGCGCAGGTATTATGGGCGGCGGTATTGCATACCAATCTGCTTATAAAGGTACACCAATCATAATGAAAGACATCCAACAGGATGCACTTGATTTAGGTATGGGTGAAGCGTCTAAGCTATTAGGTGCAAAAGTTAAGCGCGGCCATATGCCAATGGAAAAAATGCTAGCAACGCTTAGCAAAATCAAACCGACGCTTAATGATGCAGACCTACAAAACGCCAACATTATTGTTGAAGCGGTAGTAGAGAACCCTAAAGTGAAGCAAGCCGTACTTGCTGATCTTGAAAAGAATATGCCTGAAGGCACTGTGCTCACGTCAAATACATCGACTATTTGTATTGACCTACTTGCAGAAGCACTTGAAAAACCAGAAAACTTCTGTGGTATGCACTTTTTCAACCCAGTACCAAAAATGCCATTAGTAGAAATTATCCGTGGTGCAAAAACCTCAGATAAAACCATTAATGCCGTAGTTGATTACGCACTTAAACTAGGTAAATCGCCGATTGTTGTTAACGATTGCCCAGGCTTTTTTGTAAACCGTGTTTTATTCCCTTACTTTGCAGGCTTTAGCAAATTAGTGGTTGAAGGCGCTAACTTTGCAAAAGTAGATAAAGTCATGGAAAACGTATTTGGCTGGCCTATGGGTCCGGCTTACCTACTTGATGTAGTCGGTATTGATACTGCTTTCCATTGTACTGGCGTAATGGCAGACGGCTTCCCTGAACGTATGGCACTTGCAGAGAAAGATCCAGTGACTGTTTTTGCTAACGAAAAACGTTTTGGTCAAAAGAACAAAGCAGGTTTTTACAAGTATGAAACAGACCGTCGCGGTCGTCTTAAAAAATCGCATGACCAAACAGCGATTGAACTACTCGCACCAATTACAGACGCACCAAAAGAATTTGATAAACAAGAAATCATTGACCGTTGTATGATTCCAATGATCAACGAAGTGCTACTTTGTTTACAAGAAGGCATTGTTGCTTCTCCTCAAGAAGCTGATATGGCACTTGTATACGGTGTTGGTTTCCCTCCATTTAGAGGCGGCGCGTTCCGTTACTTAGATCAAACAGGTTTAGCTAACTTTGTTGCAGCAGCAGACAAATACGCTCACCTAGGTGCGATTTACCAAGTATCAGAGCAAACTCGCAAGTGGGCTGAAGAAGGCCGTGTTTTCTATAAGGTGGAAGGTTAATATCATGAATAATCCAGTAATTGTAGATTGTATCCGCACACCAATGGGTCGCTCAAAAGGCGGCGTATTTAAAAACAAACGTGCAGAAGACTTAAGCGCTCATTTAATGAAAGGCTTATTAGAACGTAATCCAGCAGTTGACCCTGCGTCAATTGACGATATTTATTGGGGTTGTGTACAGCAAACTTTAGAGCAAGGCTTTAACGTTGCACGTAACGCATCTCTACTTGCAGGCATTCCACATTCAGTGCCAGCAACCACAGTGAACCGTTTATGTGGCTCATCAATGCAAGCATTGCATGATGCTGCTCGCGCTATTATGACTGGCGCTGGCGATACTTACCTAATTGGTGGTGTTGAGCACATGGGCCACGTACCTATGACTCACGGTAACGACTTTCACCCAGGCTTAGCTACATCAATTGCACAAGCATCTGGCTCTATGGGTTTAACTGCTGAGTACCTTGCTACTATTCACGGTATTAGCCGTGAGCAACAAGATGAGTTTGCTTACCGCTCGCATCAACGTGCACATGCTGCAACAGTTGAAGGGCGTTTCCGCCGCGAAATTTTAGCAATGGAAGGTCACGATGCTGACGGTTCACTTATCCTTGTTGAAGATGATGAAGTAATTCGCCCTGAAACAACCGTTGAAGGCTTATCGCAACTTCGTCCAGTATTTAACCCTGCTACGGGTTCTGTTACAGCGGGTACGTCTTCAGCACTTTCTGATGGCGCATCAGCTATGTTAGTGATGAGCGAAGAAAAAGCAAAAGAACTTGGCTTACCAATTCGTGCATATATTCGCGCGATGGCCGTTGCCGGTTGCGATCCATCAATCATGGGTTACGGCCCAGTACCAGCAAGTAAAAAAGCATTGGCACAAGCTGGTATTACTATTGATGACATCGATGTTGCTGAACTTAACGAAGCATTCGCAGCACAATCACTACCCGTACTTAAAGACTTAGGTTTAGCGGATGTGGTTGACGAAAAAGTGAATTTAAATGGCGGCGCTATCGCACTGGGTCACCCGCTGGGTTGTTCGGGTTCGCGTATTAGCACCTCACTTATTCACTTAATGGAAGACAAAAACGCAAAATACGGTTTAGCGACTATGTGTATTGGTTTAGGCCAAGGCATAGCAACTGTATTTGAACGTGTTCAAGACTAATTAGTGTTGAATATGTAAAACCAGCTTGGTGATTAAAAAGGCGAACTAGCGCAAGTTAGTTCGCCTTTTTTATACCACCCGCTTTTGCAGGTTTAAAATGAATAATGTGATCGGGTGCATTAAATTTATTTCAGATTATCTATTAATAAGTTGAGCTGTTTTGTTATACGTAAAATAGTTAACCAACAGCTTTATTTGCGCTAAACTACCCGACCTAACCAAGCCACGACTATTTTTGCAGGTAATTTTTATGAGCTTTGATAACCCCGATCACCAATTAGATGCTATCGGCCTTCGCTGCCCAGAACCTGTGATGATGATACGCGCTGCAATTCGCAAAATGAGCGACGGCGAAACACTGCTTATTATTGCCGACGACCCCTCAACTACCCGTGATATACCCAGCTTTTGTACGTTCATGGATCACACGCTAGTGGCTAAAGAAGTTGAAGAGTCACCATATAGATATGTGGTGAAGAAAGGGTTGTAAAGCTATCAGCTATCAGCTATCAGCTATCAGCTATCAGCTATCAGCTATCAGCTATCAGCTATCAGCTATCAGAAAATTTATTGGTTAAGCTTATTAAGTTCAAGTAATAAGTAATACTGCTTTTATTTAAACCGTAATATGTCATATAGGCTTCTAATAACTGATTATTATCAATTGTCCTTTGACCTTTGTAACCAAAATTTGTTAAATAGCCGGTATTATTAATTTCTTTACGATTTAAAACTCTCTTAATTACTTTTATATATAACAGAAAGTTAAAATCTTTATAGCTAGCTCTTTTACTCTTAAATATATTAGTTTCATACTCTGATAAATTGAACTGTTGCTCAAATCTGCTTATTTTTTCATTATTAGTTATTAGGCTCTCTAGTGAATTTTCTAAATTGAAGTTCTGCCCAGCTAGGCGTAACTTTGAGTTCGTAGTTTGTATATTAAAATTTGGATTATCTAATTCTAATTGGCCAATAACATAATCATATTCAGGGTTGCTAGTCACATAAAGACACAACAGAACAGATAAAAGCACAATATCTATAGTTTTATTGCTCTCAACTAACTCTATTGAAATGAGTAATCGTTCAGCAAATTGAATAGCAGTTCGCGGAGAAAGCTCCTGCCAGCTAGCAATGGAGGCAATTAAAAGCAATATATTTTCTTTCAATTCATTATTAGCTGTAAAAACATAAGGAAATAAAATTACCCCTCGACTACTCACCCCACCATCTTTAAGCATTGAAATATCACAGTTAGCTTTTATTAAGCTTGCTGATACGCTAACGTCAAGGTGATACTTAGTATCAAAAAACCGCTTAAGGTAGTCATTTGCATTAAAATCACTCCCGTACAATGCTTTAATTGTGTGCTGAAGTTCTTCTGTATGTGTTGAAACGACTATTACTAACCCTTCAATATCGAAAATATGCTTTATTGCTTCTAGCATTTCAACTGCATAAGTTGGGCGGCAGCGGTCTAACTCATCAATAAAAATGAATGCGGGATAATCACGAGCTGTTGCTCGAAGTCCATTTTTAGGTTTTTCAATAGAGTATTTAACTAACTCTTTTATTGTAGCTTTTAATTCTTTTACGCCTTTTTTATAATCACTATGTTCTTTGAATGCTTGTGTTGTCATAGCTTCCATAGCTGCTGACAAATCCAATGATTTATTGTTTTCTGTTGATGCCGTAACTTCTGTGTCAGAACTTTCATCAACAAATATATCTTCAATATCAAACCCACCATAGCGTTTAACTAACGCAGCTAGAATTTTAGGTAATACTGATATGCCAATATTCTTAAAGCTTTTTCTTTTGGCTTGAGTTAAATGACTTTTGTTAATTGTTTCTAATAGTTGCTCTTGAATTTCAGCTAGTACAGTAATTATGGGGGAATCCATAAAGTCATTCGACCAAGCATCTATATAGACAACTGGGTGTTCATGCTTTAAATCTTCAGCCCAACGTTTTACAAAGTAAGTTTTACCTGCGCCCCATTCAGCATTAACGTTAATTACATAAGAGGATTTATTAGGCTTTTCTCTATTCGAGTTTGAGCGGCGAACAAGAATTTTAGTCAGCAGTTCAGCATCTTGCTTTCTATTTAACTGATCTGCTGGGTAAGTAACACCATCAATTTTTATCTCTTCATTCCATTGCTTGGCACACATATACTAACGTCCTTGTCACAAATCTATAAGTTTACTCGAGCAACTGAAAGCTGACGGCTGACGACTTACAGCTATTTCTTAGTTATCGTCACTTGCGGCTCATCGTAGTCACTAAAATCAATGCTGACTATGTAGGAGCCTTTAATCGCTGGTGTGTAGCTAAAGTAATTATAAATGGTATTACAGTCGGCGCGTGTTGATTGGCCGAGTGTTAGGCTTTGCCCTGATGGCTGTGAATCGCTGTAGCCACAGTTAAAACCTTCACTAAAATCCGCATCGGCTATTTTAAATTCGTACACTTTGCCAGGGGTCGAAAACCTAACTTGGGCTTGGTAAAGCGCAGGGCCGACTTGTTTAAATTGATATTGAGGTTCGGCATCCCATAATGTGAAGTCCCCTCTTAAATAAATACTACGATCCAATTCTTGCTGCGGCAACACGTCGTTAATTGAAATTTGGCTGGTACAAGCACTCAATAAGCCCACTAAGGCTAACGTGAAAATGCGTTTCATTGGGAGCTTCATGGTGAATCCTCTATTAACTAATATAAATAAAACACTAAAAAGCCAGCATTATGCTGGCTTTTTTAATAGCTGTTAGCTGTTATTTTTGTAATACAGAAATATCTGCAATTTCTAAAAATAACCCACTTAACTGACTTAAAAGCGCAAGGCGGTTTTGCTTAACCGCTTCATCGTCGGCCATTACCATGACATTGTCAAAAAAGTTATCAACACTGTCACGAATGCCTGCTAATTGGCTTAATGCCTCTTGGTAGTTTCCATCGCTGTACAGTGGTGCTAAATCAGTGGCAAATTTTGCAACTTGCGTAGCCAATACTTTTTCTGCGTCGTCACTTAGTAAGCTCTGATCAACATCACCTTGCGTTGTAATGTTGTTTTTAGCCAGAATATTACTTACACGCTTATTAGCGGCTGCAAGCGATTCTGCGGCGTCTAGAGTGCGGAAATGGCTTACGGCTTTAACTCGTCGATCAAAATCAACAGGCTTCGTTGGACGGCGCGCAAGTACCGCTTGAATTACATCTACCTCAATGCCTTCATCTTGATACCAAGCACGGAAACGCCCTAGCATAAATTCGAATACATCGGTCGATACATTTAGGTTAGTCAGCTTTTCACCAAACAAGGTTTGCGACTTAGCAACCAGGTCTAAAATATCAAGTGGTAGCTGCTTTTCTACCATGATACGTAATGCACCAATGGCCGCACGACGAAGTGCAAATGGGTCTTTATCACCTTTTGGTGCTTGGCCTATACCAAAAATACCCACCAGCGTGTCAAACTTATCTGCAATAGCCACTGCACAGCTGATCAAACTCGTTGGTAAGTTATCGCCGGCAAAGCGTGGCATGTACTGCTCGTTTTGCGCAACAGCGACATCTTCAGCTTCACCGTCATGACGTGCGTAATGCATTCCCATTACACCTTGTACGTCGGTAAATTCCATCACCATTTCGGTCATTAAATCGGTTTTACTTAATAAGCCAGCACGCGCTGCTAGTGCTTTATCTGCACCTAGTTGCTCTGCAATGTAACCGGCAAGTTCACTGATACGCTGTGACTTATCTTTAAGTGTGCCCAACTGCTTTTGGAATAAAACGCTGTCTAGCGACTCAAGTCGGCTTTCAAGTGTTTTCTTTTTATCTGTTTCAAAGAAGAACTGCGCATCAGCTAAACGCGGGCGCACTACTTTTTCGTTACCAGAAATAACCACACTTGGATCTTTACTTTCGATGTTAGAAACAAACAAAAACTTATTTAAAAGTTTGCCGTTTTGATCTAATAACGGAAAGTATTTTTGATCGTCTTTCATGGTGTAAATAAGCGCTTCGGCTGGCACATCTAAAAATGCTTCTTCAAATGTAGCTGTTAGCGTTACTGGCCATTCAACCAATGAAGTAACTTCTTCAAGTAAATCTTCATCCATAGCAACTACGGCATTAACTGCTTTTGCTGCGTCTTCTATTTGCGCACGAATTTGTGCTTTACGCTGTTCATAGTCAGCTATCACGTAAGCTGATTTAAGTACGTTAAACACATCATCAGCATGGTTAATGCTAATTTTTTCTGGATGATGAAAACGATGGCCTTGCAGTTGATTGCTCACTTGCTTACCCAGTATCTCACCTTCTATTAGCTCATTACCCAGTAAAATAGTGACTGTATGCACAGGGCGAATAAATTGTGTTTTATTCGCGCCCCAACGCATTGGTTTAGGAATAGGTAATTTAGCAAGCGCTTTACTAATTGCATCAGCCATTAGTAATTTGGTTTCTTGCCCTGCTACTTTAGCAATATGCAATAACCATGCGCCTTTATCGGTTTCGAGTGTTTGCGCATCTTTTACTTCAATTCCACAACCACGAGCCCAACCCATGGCTGCTTTGGTTGGGTTGCCCTCAGCGTCAAATGCCGCTTTAGTTGCAGGGCCGCGTTTTTCAACTTCTTTGTCTTGTTGTTTAGCGTCTAGCGCTTTTACTTGTAAACCTAAACGGCGAGGCGATGCATACCAGCTCACACCTTGGTGAGCAAGTTCTAAGCTTTCAAGTTCTGCTGTTAAGTTTGCAGCAAAGGCTTCGGCTAATTTACGAAGTGATTTTGGTGGCAATTCTTCGGTGCCAATTTCTACTAATAAATTTTCTGCTGACATGCTTACTTATCCTTACACAACGGGAAACCAAGCGCTTCACGTGCATCGTAATAACTTTGTGCACACGCTTTTGATAATGCACGAACGCGTAAAATGTAACGTTGACGCTCGGTCACCGAAATAGCATGACGTGCGTCTAATAAGTTAAATGCGTGCGATGCTTTCATTACTTGCTCGTAGGCAGGTAATGGTAAGTTTGCTTCAATTAACTTTTGGCTTTCTGCTTCGCACTTATCGAACTGTGCAAATAAGTCTTCTACGTTTGCATGTTCAAAATTATAAGTAGACTGCTCTACTTCGTTTTGATGGAATACATCACCGTAGGTTACGCGCCCTAATGGACCGTCTGCCCATACTAAGTCGTAAATGCTATCTACGCCTTGAATATACATTGCTAAACGCTCTAGGCCGTAGGTAATTTCACCTGTGACCGGTGAGCATTCTAAGCCGCCCACCTGCTGGAAGTAGGTAAACTGGGTTACCTCCATGCCATTTAACCAAATTTCCCAGCCCAGTCCCCATGCACCCAGCGTTGGTGATTCCCAGTTATCTTCTACAAAGCGCACTTCGTGAGTGAGGGTATCAATACCCATCGCCGCTAAAGAGCCTAAATAAAGCTTTTGGATATTATCTGGAGATGGCTTTAACACAACTTGGAATTGGTAGTAATGTTGTAAGCGGTTTGGATTCTCACCGTAACGACCATCGGTAGGTCGACGACACGGTTGAACGTAAGCGCTCGACATAGGCTCTGGGCCAATTGATTTTAAAAATGTTTGCGGGTGAAATGTCCCTGCGCCCACTTCCATGTCAAGTGGTTGAATAATGACACAGCCTTGCTGTGCCCAATAATCCTGTAAAGCCAGGATCAAACCTTGAAAGGTTTTAACGTCATATTTTTGCATATTTTGGCTTTTTACTATCTGAGAAGTAGCGTGAAAATTACCCTCAGTATACCTTGTGCACACTCAGGTTTTAAGCAGTTTGTGCAATTGAGAAAATAAAAAAGGAGCCTAAGGCTCCTTTTTTGTGATTAGCATAATTTAATTATACGTCTAAGTTAACCACACGCAGTGCATTCGTTTCTATGAACTCACGACGAGGCTCAACTTGATCGCCCATTAACGTGGCAAATAATTGATCCGCTGCAACAGCATCTTCAATCGTCACTTGCAACATACGGCGTGCGCTTGGATCCATGGTGGTTTCCCAAAGTTGATTTGGGTTCATTTCACCTAGTCCTTTATAGCGTTGAATATAGATCCCACGCTTAGATTCTGCGATCAACCATTCCAATGCATCCACAAAGTTATCAACAGGTTTTGTTTTTTCACCGCGTTGGATGTAAGCACCCTCAGTGATGATATTAGCAATATTTTTACCTGTTACAGCAATACGTTGGTAATCTCTTGAAGTAATAAAGTCATAATGAAGTACATGCGCTTTATCCACACCATGCTGACGAATATTCACAACAGGGTAATATAAATTACGCTCTGTATCGTGTTCAGTACCTGCGTGGAAAATAGTTGCATCTTCATCACGCGCAACTAAGTCATCAACAAGCTCTTTGGTCCAAGCAATTACCTTAGCCTCGTCTGAAAGGTCTTCTTTTTTCAGCTCGCTTTGGTAAATCAAACGGTTCATCACTGTGTTTGGATACTTACGCTTTAAGCGCTCGATAACTTTAACCGTGTTTTGGTAATCATGAACGATTGCTTCTAACGCTTCACCATCAACCGCTTCTGCACTATCACTCGTGTAAAGAGCAGCATTACTTAGCGCTAAAGATGTAAGGTAATCAACTAATGCAGGGTCATCTTTAATATAACGCTCTTGCTTACCTTTTTTCACTTTATAAAGAGGTGGCTGAGCAATATAAATGTAACCACGTTCAACAATTTCCGGCATTTGACGGTAGAAGAACGTTAGTAGCAAGGTACGAATGTGAGAGCCATCCACGTCGGCATCGGTCATGATGATGATACGGTGGTAACGTAGTTTTTCTGGGTTATATTCGTCACGGCCAATACCACAACCTAATGCAGTAATTAGCGTTGCCACTTCTTGTGAAGAAAGCATTTTATCAAAACGTGCTTTTTCTACGTTTAAGATTTTACCTTTAAGCGGAAGAATCGCTTGATTCTTACGGTTACGACCCTGCTTGGCTGAACCGCCAGCTGAGTCACCCTCCACTATGTATAGTTCAGATTGGGCTGGATCTTTTTCTTGGCAATCAGCTAATTTACCTGGTAAACCAGCTAAGTCCATAGCGCCTTTACGACGTGTCATTTCACGCGCTTTACGCGCTGCTTCACGGGCGCGTGCTGCATCAATAATTTTGCCAACAACAATTTTTGCATCCAATGGGTTTTCCAATAAAAACTCAGTGAATTTTTCAGCCATTGCTTGCTCAACTGCCGACTTAACTTCGCTAGAAACTAGCTTGTCTTTTGTTTGTGATGAGAACTTTGGATCAGGTACTTTAACACTCACAACTGCAGTTAAGCCTTCACGCGCATCATCGCCCGTTGCATTACTGGTTGTTTTAGCTTTTTTGTTAAAGCCTTCTTTTTCCATGTAGTTATTGAGCGTACGCGTTAGCGCCGATCTAAAACCAGCTAAGTGAGTACCACCATCACGTTGAGGAATATTATTTGTGAAACAGTAAATGTTTTCTTGGAATGCATCATTCCACTGCATTGATACTTCTACACTAATACCATCTTCTTCACGTTCGTGAGTAAAATGGAATACCCCTTTATGCACTGGTGTTTTATTGCGGTTTAGGTATTCAACGAATGCTCTGATACCGCCTTCGTACTTAAAGTGGTCGCTTTTATTTTCTTCGCGCTCATCGCTTAATATGATACTTACACCTGAATTCAAAAACGACAGCTCGCGTAAACGCTTTGCTAAAATATCGTAATGAAAATCAAGGTTAGTGAACGTTTCGCCACTTGGCCAAAAACGAATTTCAGTACCATTTGTTTCAGAATCACCAATTACAGCTAGTGGTGCATCAGGTACACCCATAGTGTAAAACTGCTCATGAAGCTTACCTTCACGACGAATGGTTAGTTTTAATTTTTCTGATAATGCATTTACTACCGATACACCAACACCGTGTAAGCCACCTGATACTTTATAAGAGTTATCATCAAACTTACCACCGGCGTGTAGCACCGTCATAATTACTTCAGCTGCAGATACACCTTCTTCTTCATGTATAGAAGTAGGAATACCACGGCCGTTATCTCTTACAGATACCGAACCGTCTAAGTGAATAGTGACATAAATATCATCACAGTGACCCGCTAAGGCCTCATCGATAGAGTTATCAACGACCTCAAACACCATGTGGTGTAAGCCCGTACCATCATCGGTGTCCCCTATATACATACCAGGGCGCTTTCTTACTGCATCTAATCCTTTAAGTACTTTAATACTCGACGAATCATAATTCTCAGACATGGTTAATCCCACTTATCTTGTTATTAGGTTGCCATGTTTCACGTGGAACATTTTTAGTTCTCGTTGCATGGGTTCCACCACAGCAGAAATACTTTCAGATAAAATTGAAGAAATAAATATTTGAGAACTACAGTGAGTCAATAACTGGCCCACTTTCTCTTTTGTATCTTCGCTTAGTTCTGAAGGTAGATCATCTATTAGCAATATTGATTGCTTATCTGTCTCTGACTCAATTAAGCTATTTTGCGTTACTTTTAACGCATACAACAATAACTTTAATTGCCCGCGTGAGAATACATTCTCAACACTGCTGCCAGCGACACTAAAACTAAAATCAGCCTTATGAGGGCCTTTACTTGTAAAGCCTTGGCGAGAATCTCGCTCAAAACTTTGCTCTAACGCATCACAAAGAGATTCACTCTCTTTCCAGCCCGCATTGAAGCTAATTTCTAAATCGCGTATTAGCGTTAATTCTGCACACATTTTATCAAAAAATTGCTGCTTAAACCTATTTATATACGCGATTCTTAATTTATTTATTTGTTCTGCCAGTCTAACAAATTCTTTGTCCCAAAACTTGATTTGGTCAAAATAATTCTTAGGCTTAGATTTTAATAAGGCGTTGCGTTGTTTAAGCACTTTATTAAACGATTGCCATAAGAAAAAAAACTCATGTTCCACGTGGAACAAACCTAAGTCTAAAAACTTTCTGCGCTCCTTAGGACCGCCAAAAAATAGTGAGTAGCTTTCTGGTGTTATTATTTGTACCGGCATTAACTGGGCAAGTTCAGATACTTTTCGACTCGCCTTACCCTGGATTTTTAAATTGGTTTCACCCGATTGGGTTTTACTAATACCAATAGGGATAGATAAATCGTATAACGCTTTGCGGCCATGAATAACAAACTGATCTTGCTGGTGTGCAATAATACTTTTATGTTTAGAAGTTCGAAAAGATTTGCCGTGAGAAAGGTAATATATAGCCTCTAAAAGGCTGGTTTTTCCGCTGCCGTTTTCACCATAAATTATATTAACGCCATTAACTGGTTCTAGCGTCAGCGCCTCAATATTACGAAAATATTTGAGGCTCAAATGACTTAAGCTCATTATGTATTTATAATCTTATAAACGCATAGGCATAACGACGTACATCGCTTCTTCATCGCCTGCACCTTCGATTAGTGCACTGCTATTTGAATCGGCAAGTGTAAATAACACATCTTCAGTTTTTAATGTATTTAATACATCAAGCACATAAGACACATTAAACCCTATTTCTAGGTCATCGCCCTCGTACATTACTTCAACTACTTCTTCCGCTTGTTCTTGCTCTGGGTTGTTAGCCGTAATTTTTAATAAACCGTTTGATAAATTTAAACGTACACCACGAAATTTTTCGTTCGATAAAATCGATACGCGTTGAAATGCATTACGTAACCATTCTCTGTTTGCTGTAATAACTTTATCGCCACCGCGTGGTAAAACACGACGGTAATCAGGGAAACGGCCATCAACTAATTTACTCGTAAACGTAAATTCAATATCAATAATACGAATGTGGTTAGCACCAAACTGAATAGTCACTAACTCTTGGTCGGCAACCATTAGGCGCATAATTTCTTGCACGCCTTTGCGCGGTATAATTAATTGGCGCTGTGTATTTAATGACTGACCTAGTTGCTTTTGTGCAATCGCTAAACGGTGCCCATCAGTGGCGACTGTTTTTATATCGCTGTTATCAACTTCAAACGACATGCCGTTTAAGTAATAACGTACATCTTGGTTTGCCATTGAAAAGTGCGTGCTTTCAAGTAATTTACGTAACTCTAAACGCGTTAGTTGAAATTCAACTTCACCATCCCACTGCTCCAAATTAGGAAAATCTTCAGCCGCTAATGTGGTCAATGAAAAACGACTTTTACCACTGGTTAAAAGTAGCTGATGGTCTTGCAAGCTTAAAGTAAGATCAGAACCATCCGGTAAACTTTTACAAATATCGAGTAATTTTTTAGCCGGTAATGTGAGCTTGGTATCGGCAACATCATCACCTACAAACACGCTCGCCACTAATTCAATTTCAAGGTCGGTCCCTGTCATTGAAAGCTGGCCATTTTCTACCACGAGTAATACGTTAGATAAAATGGGTAACGTATGCTTACGCTCTATGGCACCCGATACTTGCACCAATGGTTTTAAAAATTGTTCTCTTGATATTGTTATTTGCATAATAAAGTCAGCCCTAAGATGACAATGTTCTTATTAAATTTTGGTAATCTTCTTTAATCTCGTGGCTTTCGTCACGTAATGATTTAACTTTGCGACACGCGTGCAGTACTGTTGTATGGTCACGCCCACCGAAGGCATCCCCAATCTCAGGTAAGCTGTGATTAGTGAGTTCTTTAGATAATGCCATGGCAACTTGGCGCGGCCTTGCTATAGAGCGGCTGCGGCGCTTAGACAGTAAATCAGACACACGTATTCTATAGTATTCTGCTACCGTACGTTGAATATTGTCTATGGTGACTAGCTTATCTTGCAGTGCGAGTAAATCACGCAGTGCTTCTTTTACAAAGTCGATAGAAATTGGGCGACCGGTAAAGTTTGCGTTAGCAATTACACGGTTTAATGCCCCTTCAAGCTCACGTACGTTTGAGCGTAATTTTTTAGCAATAAAAAATGCCACTTCATGCGGTAAGTTAATTTTACTTTGCTGGGCTTTTTTCATCAAAATAGCAACGCGAGTTTCAAGCTCTGGCGGCTCAATCGCGATGGTTAATCCCCAACCAAAACGAGATTTAAGGCGATCTTCAACCCCTTCAATCTCTTTAGGGTAACGGTCAGAGGTTAAAATAATTTGTTGGTTACCTTCTAATAATGCATTAAAGGTATGAAAGAATTCTTCTTGAGAACGTTCTTTATTAGCAAAAAATTGAATGTCATCAATCATTAATGCGTCAACACTACGGTAATAACGCTTAAACTCTTCGATCGCATTATTTTGCAGTGCTTTAACCATGTCTTGAACGAAACGTTCTGAATGCATGTAAACAATTTTAGCATCGGGCTTATTGGCCATAATACCGTTGCCTACCGCATGTAATAAATGCGTCTTACCTAAGCCTGTACCACCGTAAATAAATACAGGGTTAAATGCAGAGCCAGGGTTGTCTGCTACCTGAGTGGCAGCCGCTTTTGCTAATTGGTTAGATTTACCCTCAACAAAGCTATCAAAGGTATAGTTTTCTTTAATGTTTGATTTATAACCAGATTTAGGAGCTGGTTCTACAACCGGTTTTTGTTCTCGAGGTTGTTGTTTTGCCGTTGATTGCGTGCTTGGCGCTGATTGTGTTTCAACCACCGGTGCAGCTTGTGCATTTAATAGCGGCTTACTACCTACATCAAAACGTAACTCGGGTGCTTCTACACCACAAATTTCTACCAATAATTCATTTATTCTATTTAAGTACTTCTCTCTCACCCAATCAAGTACGAAACGATTAGGCGCATAAATCGTCAAGGTATCTTCGGTACTTTCTGCTTGAAGTGGTCTGACCCACATACTGAATTGCTGCGAAGGCAACTCATCTTGCAATACATATAAACAACTTTGCCAAACCGACAGATACACAGTAAAACTCCCAGAGATATGATTTTTATTCCCGCACATCAATAATGATTCAAAAATCACACCTGTATTGCGTTTAAATGGCTCAATAAGCAGCCCAAGACCGACTATTATGAATGCACTTTATCCACAAGTAAAAGATTGATTTTTGTAAAATTGTTGATATCGATGTATAAATATAATAACAGACTGATTCTAATAGCTTTTTATTTTAAAGCTTGATTAGAGATCATAACAAAACTGGCAGCAGATCGCGACCACAATTTACGATCTAATTTACTTTTCCCATGCTTTTATTCACTTTTTATACAGGGGCTGTGGAAAACTTCTTATTTATGATGATCCTATCGGATCATGAAAATTGATCATAAATAAACATGCTTTACGCACTCTATTATGATTGACTTTTCGTCACTTCATCTATAATATCTCGCGCTCGCAATGGCACCTGTGCCAGGATCGCGACCTGCATAGGATGTTTTAACTTTAACCGATCGGATGAGATTGTTATGAAAAGAACTTTTCAACCTAGCGTTTTAAAACGCAAACGTACACACGGTTTCCGTGCTCGTATGGCAACTGTAAATGGCCGTAAAGTATTAGCTCGTCGCCGTGCTAAAGGCCGCAAAGTTCTTTCTGCTTAATTTATAAGTGGAAGACTTTAGCTTTGGCAGGGAGTTACGTCTGTTAACTCCCTCGCATTACTCTCGCATATTTAACGAACCCGCTCGGGCTGCAACTCCTTTCTTTACCTTATTAGCAAAACCAAGTGACCAGTCTAAACCTAGGTTAGGCCTTACTGTTGCTAAAAAACGTGTAAAAAAGGCATGTCAACGAAACCGTATTAAACGTCTTGCTCGCGAAAGTTTTCGTTTAAACCAACACACGCTCGATAATATTGATATTGTGTTGATGGTTAAAAGTGGCATTGATGAACAGTCTAATGAAGAATTAACCAAACAACTTACAAAGCTGTGGCGTAAGATTAATGAACGCTGCAAACCTGGTGCCCCTAAACCGCCACCATTTAAAAAACGCCCAAACAAATCAGCTAAATCGACTAAACAAACCCAATAGCAATAGAATTACAGGGTTAATTAAGGTATCTTTAGCTCACCTTTTAATCATGCGTTTAAAATCTCATAGTGAGTCTTTAAATACATGGTATCTATTCACTAAACATAACGTAGGGGCATGTACAACATGAGGTTACTTAAACCACTTGCTGCTTTACCAACACGTTGTTTAGTTTTATTTATCCGCGGTTATCAAAAGTGGATTAGCCCGCTATTAGGTCCGCATTGTCGTTTTAATCCAACATGCTCTAGTTACGCTATTCAAGCAATTAATTTGCATGGATCGGTAAAAGGGAGTTGGTTAGCTGTTAAACGCATATTAAAATGCCATCCTTTACATTCAGGTGGAGACGACCCCGTTCCTGAAAAATTAACCCGTATTAACCACCAACACGAGAAATAAGAGCTGTTATGGAATCGCAACGCACGTTTTTATTCATCGGCCTAATGCTAGTGTCGTTTTTATTATTTCAAGAATGGAATAATGACTACAATGCACCAAAAGCCGATCCTAGTGCCACTACACAAACACTAAAAGCAAACTCACCGGAATCAGATGATTATGTTCCAGCTTCATCAGACTCTGGTTTACCTGCTTCAACAACTTTAGCTAAACGCGCTGTTATAAATATTACAACAGACGTGTTCAAAGTTAAAATTGACACCAAAGGCGGTGACATTGTTGAAACAGACTTACTTCAGTATGAAGAAGTAAAAGGCGAAGAAACACCTTTTATGCTGCTGGGTGAATTTGATGGTAATCAATACTTTTCACAAAGTGGTTTAATTGGTTTAAATGGCCCAGATGCATCTGCAAATGGTCGTCCTACTTACCAATCAGAACAAACTTCTTATACTTTAACGGGTGATGAACTTCGTGTTCCTCTTCAGTTTACTGATAGTAACGGTGTAAGCTTTACTAAGACTTATGTATTCAAAAAGGGTCAGTATGATGTTGGCTTAGAATATAAAGTTAACAACACCACCAGCGCGCCAGTTCAAGTACAGCTTTACACACAAATAAAGCGTACCGTACAAGAAAAAGGCAGCATGGTTGATCAAAACTATTTAGGGGCTGCATACGGTACTGATGAAGAAAAATACGAAAAGTATAGTTTTTCAGATATGGCCGATAAAAACCTAAATAAAAATACTCAAGGTGGTTATGTTGCCTTTATTCAGCATTACTTTGTAAGTGCTTGGGTACCAATGCAAGATCAAACTAATACTCTTTATAGTTTAATTACTAAAAGTAATGCGGCTATTATTGGTGTTAAAGACGAAGCGGTTAATGTTCAAGCTGGTAGTGAGCAAGTACTTACTGCAACTTATTACATGGGCCCTAAAGAGTCAGATAAACTTGAAGCCATTCATCCAGACCTAGACTTAACAGTTGATTATGGTTGGTTGTTTTTCATTTCGCAGCCGTTATTTGTGCTATTAAAATGGTTACACAGTATTTTAGGTAACTGGGGTGTAGCAATTATTGCCATCACTATTATCGTTAAAACATTAATGTACCCACTGACTAAAGCACAGTACACCTCAATGGCTAAAATGCGTGCATTACAGCCTAAGATGAAAGCGCTAAAAGAAAAGTATGGCGATGATCGTCAAAAATTCGGCCAAGCGACTATGGAAATGTACCGTAAAGAAAAAGTGAACCCTATGGGTGGCTGTTTCCCTATTTTACTGCAAATGCCAATCTTCTTAGCCTTGTTCTATGTATTCTTAGAGTCTACAGAACTTCGTCACGCTGAATTTGTACTTTGGTTAACTGACCTTTCTGCGAAAGACCCATACTACGTATTACCAATTTTATTTGGTGCGAGTATGTTCATAACGCAAAAACTACAACCTATGACGGTTACCGATCCAATGCAGCAAAAAATGATGACCTTTATGCCGGTTATCTTCTCTGTATTCTTCTTATGGTTCCCATCTGGTTTAGTACTTTACTGGTTAGTGTCTAACCTTATTTCTATTGTCCAGATGTTAATCATCTACCGTGGCATGGAAAAGAAAGGAATTAAAGTAAGGGGCGATTAAACTCCCTACTTATATAAAGGCGACTTAGGTCGCCTTTTTTATTGTCAATTTTTTATAACAGCATTCGCGAGTGCCTATTTGATAGGTTACAATACCGCCATTACGTTATTTAAGTTGGCAAATAAACCGCATGATCAATCACGATACAATTGCAGCACAAGCCACTGCCCCAGGCCGAGGCGGTGTTGGTATTATTCGCGTTTCAGGAAACCTAGCCAAACAGGTTGCTGAAAAAATAATAGGCAAAGTCCCTAAAGTTCGTTATGCCGACTATGTGCCATTTAACACCCTTGCAGGTCAGCAACTTGACCAAGGTATTGCGATTTACTTTGCTGGCCCAAACTCATTTACCGGTGAAGACGTACTCGAACTCCAAGGCCATGGCGGCCCTGTTGTTCTTGATATGCTACTTAAAGAAATAAGTAAAATAGACGGTGTACGTTTAGCTAAACCAGGGGAATTCTCTGAGCGTGCGTTTATGAACGACAAGCTTGATTTAACTCAAGCAGAAGCAATCGCCGACTTAATTAATGCAACTAGCGAGCAAGCCGCTAAAAGCGCTTTACAATCACTTCAAGGGCAATTCTCTAAGCACATAGAAACCTTAGTTGAAAAAGTTATTCACTTGCGTATGTATGTAGAAGCGGCTATTGATTTCCCTGACGAAGAAATCGATTTTTTATCAGACGGAAAAGTGGGTGGTGATTTAAATGCCATCATCGAGCAGCTTAATGCCGTGACCAATCAAGCCAAACAAGGCAGCATAATGCGCGAAGGTATGCGCGTCGTTATTGCTGGTCGCCCTAATGCAGGTAAATCAAGCTTACTTAATGCATTAGCAGGGCGAGAAGCGGCTATCGTAACTGAAATAGCCGGCACCACACGTGACGTATTACGTGAGCATATACATATAGATGGTATGCCACTACATATAATAGATACCGCAGGCCTACGAGAAAGCCCAGATAAGGTAGAGCAAATAGGCATTGAACGTGCCTGGGATGAAATAAACCAAGCCGATCGGGTGCTATTTATGCTTGATGGCACCGACACCACTGATACCGATCCACATGCTATTTGGCCTGAATTTATGGCTAAGTTACCCCAAGGTATGGGCGTGACTGTGATCAGAAATAAAGCCGATTTATCAGGTGATGTAGTCGGCATAGATCAAAAACAACAATATCCGGTCATCAGTTTAAGCGCTAAAAATGCTGATGGTATAGAGTTAGTTCGTACTCACTTAAAAGCTTGCATTGGTTTTGATGGTGCTACAGAAGGTGGTTTTATGGCACGCCGTCGTCACTTAGATGCACTAGAACATGCTGCGTATCATTTAGATACAGGTAAAACACAATTAGAGATGCATGTGGCCGGTGAAATCCTCGCGGAAGAACTGCGTTTAACACAGCAGTATCTTAACGAGATAACTGGTGAATTTACTTCTGATGATTTGCTTGGCAAAATTTTCAGCTCGTTCTGTATCGGTAAATAACAAGGTAAACTAAAGGAAATAAACATCCAATTTAAGTTAAAAAACCTAATTTATTCATACATTTAATAACTTTTTTATCTTTCAATAGTTTCCTTTAGTTTCATAATATGGGTCTTGAACGGCCCACCTACTTCTTTAATGTGGGCCACTACTGGTCCACCAAAGAGGAAGTTATTATGAAATTAACTATCGAGAAAAAGTCACCTGATAGCACAGGCCGCCAACAACTACTGTTAACCAGAAATTATGGTTCTTACCTAAACGAAAACGGCAAACGAGTTAAACGCCGTAAAAGACAATCAATGGACTTGTTCATTTATGCTAACCCTAAGGACAAGTTCCAACGTGACCACAATAAAAAGACCTTAGATATTTCAGAAAAGATAAGAGCGCAAGCGATTGTCGATTTAGCTAACAACAAGCACCACTTTGAAGACTCAGAAAAACAGCAAGAAAGCTTTTATAGCTACATGCAGCAAATAATTAATGACAAAGAGCACACTGATAGCCCATCAAACGTATCATTATGGGAATCATCGTTAATGCATCTAAAGAGATATTGTGAGGGTAACCCTTTATCCTTTGCTGACTTCGATGCTGATGTATTACTTGGGTTCAGAACATACCTAATAAAACATGCACGAACAAAATCAGATAAGCTACTTTCTTCAAATACTACATCATGCTATTTCAATAAAGTGAGAGCGGCTTTAAACAAAGCATTTCACGAAGGCATTATTCGCCGAAATCCTGTAAACGAAGTAAAAAGCATCAAGATAGAACAAAACCTTCGTAATTACTTAGAAGAGGAAGAAGTAACTGCACTTTATAAAACAGAGTGCCGGTATGATGTACTGAAGCGAGCATTTTTATTCGGATGCCTCACAGGTATGCGCTGGAGTGATATTCAAAAGCTAACGTGGGAAAAACTCACAATGATAGATCCACGAGCAACTTTTAATCACATTAAAACAGGGCAACTTCAGTACTTATACCTTCCGTCTGATGCCACTATGCTTTTAGATTCGCCAGGAGAAGACCATGAACTTGTTTTTAAAGGTTTAAGATACTCAAGCTATACAAATGTTGCCCTAACACAGTGGATGCTCAGAGCGGGGATTACAAAGCACATTACCTTTCACTGTGCGAGACACACATTCGCTGTACGTATGCTAACTAATGATGTCGATATTTATACCGTTTCAAAATTGCTTGGTCATTCAGAGTTAAAAACAACACAAATCTATACAGACATCATTGATCGTAAGCGAAAAGAGGCTATGACCACTCTACCTAGTCTATTTCAATAAAGGATATTAGGTTGGGAAATATGGGAAACTGGGAAAGTATAATAAAAACATATAAATATAAATCTATTTACCTTCCCTCTTTCCCGTTTTTATTTGAAAAGCCAGTTGTATCCAGGAGGTGTGAAAGCGTCGAGTGCTTGCCACTCAGAGCGCCGCATACCTCTTGGATAACCTTCACTACGCAGTGAAAAGCCAGTCAAGCTAGAAATCGCCCGAAGGGTTGCGTAGCAAGGGGGCCCCGCTTGCGGGGTTCCGATTTATGGCTTTACAGGATTTGAAAGGAGTGGTTGTGATTTAGCTTTTATGGTCAGTCATATTCTCTCAATGATCCACCTATTTTTAAATTATATGAAGAAAGACCATAAGTACCTATAATAGGTTTGCAAATTGCAGATACATTAATTGAAATATCACGTCCTGGCATATCCTCCTCTCTTCTATGGTGCCCGCTAGCATAACCATTTAGATTTACTTCAAATCCTTCATCAGGTTTAAAAGTGAAGTGTTCTATCTCTAAGTATACTTCTTCGAATATAGTATCCGTTTCAGCGATTGTGCTAGATAGCTCTTCGCTAGCCAAAATATCGTAGCTATCTTCATTAACACTTTCACTGACTCTTTCAGCGAGAGTATCCTCTGATGAGAAATAAATAGAGAAATCCTCAAGCATTCCACTTAAATGATCGAAAAGAAGACCCTCGGACAAATCTTCATTATCTGAATTTTCTTTAATGATAATTTCTTCTAATCGTTTTGTTAGTACAAGCGGTTGATGATAAACATATTTGATTTCATTTAAATTTTCGTTATTAAAATTTTCATCATCAATCATTTCCTTACTATCAGAATAGCCGAAAAGAGCAGCTAAACTACTTACTAACCCTTCTAAGCTCATAACAATACCATCCTGTCGAAGGCTATCTGATAGTGATTTCATCATTAGGTGGATAGCAGGGTATCTAGCTGAACTAATGGTAGCTTTATGGATAGCTGTTTGCTGCTCAAATCGTAGTTTTTCTATTTCTTCCTTACGTTTTTTGCTTTCGAGTTCAATACGTTCTTTTTCTGCCTTAGCACTTTGTTCTTCTTCATATGCTTTTGCCGAACTAAGTTTGCTATCAATATAACCTTGAATCTTATTCCGACGAATTAATTTTTGTTCTTCTTCATATAAATCTAGTCTAACTTCTTGAGCTAGAAAATCTTTCTCTGGATTTGCGCGAAGTGCAACTTTATTTAAATTCTTTTGTTGTTCAGCTCGTTTGATTTCTAGTTGGATCGCATGAGAATGCTGTGATAGTACAGTTTTATTTTGTAATTTCTTAACCCACAGTGAAATAACAGGCAGAATGAATAAGTACAGAAGAGTTAAAATGCTAGGGATAATCATTAGATCTAAATCATTTTTTAGTAAGCTAGGATCTTCTATCACAGCCATACTTTTTCCTAGAGCATTGATTCGCTTTTCAGCTTCACCATTCCCCCACACCAATACAGCTAATTTATCCCAATTAGGGGTTTTGTGCCCATCCCCTCGAAAATAACCTTGGCCTGAAATAGCCGATCTCCTCGAAATCGGCATTAACTTGATGTGCATCATTCTTTTTGTGCTTCTTCTTTGAGAATTGCATATACTGTAGAGCGTCCAATACCTAGTTGTTTCGCTATTTCTGTAGCTCCAACCTTTTGAACATCTAAATGAATCACTTTCTCGCGGTCAATAGAACGTTTTCTACCAAATTTAATCCCCTTGGACTTAGCATCAATTCTCCCTTCATTTGTTCGCTCCAAAATACGCTCTCTTTCGGCGTCAGCAACAGCACTTAATATTGTTACTACCATTTTGCCCATTGTACCCTCGGTACTTAATCCTTCCTTGATGAAACGGATATAGACTCCTAATTCTGAAAACTCTTTAATTAATTTAATCATTTCAGATGTATCGCTACCCAATCGGTCTAATCGAGTAACAAGCACTAAGTCTCCTTCTTCTACTTTTATTCGAAGTAAATTTAGTCCTTCTCGATCTAAATTTGCTCTACTACCAACATCACTAAATATTCTGGAACTTCTTACACCTTCCTTTAATAAGGCCTTTTTTTGGACTTCAAGTGACTGCTGACTAGTTGATACACGAGCGTACCCAAATTTTCTCATTACGTGTCTACTAAATGGATTATTAGAAAAACTGTCTATTAATTAATAATAATCGAATTAGTAGACATTGAAAACACCCATTGTTAGGATGTCTTATATATTATGAGTTTGTAGACAATTTAAGGTGATAGCAATCTTAGTATTAAAAGCTAACTAGAATTAACTAATTTGCGCTACGCTAACAACATAAAAAAGGAACAAAAGAGTATTGTAATGGTAGAATTGCTATATCATAGTTTTGGGTCAGCATAAATTTAAACTGAGCCTATTGCTGTCACTTTTCGATGTAAGGAATTCAGTAAACCCAACCAATTAAATAATAAGGAATGTTATATGAGTAAACCCGCTGCCCGTCTGGGCGATATGCATGTTTGTCCAAAAGTTGAACCGGGACCAGTGCCACATGTAGGTGGCCCGATTATTTCCGGCTCACCCAATGTGATTATTGGTGGTATGCCTGCTGCGCGTGTTGGTGATGCAGCTGTGTGTATTGGGCCACCTGATAAAGTATCAGCAGGGTCTGCAACCGTGTTAATTAATGGCAAACCCGCAGCTCGTTTGGGGGATTCATGCGGACATGGTGGAAAAATTGTTGTGGGATGCCCAACCGTATTAATAGGCGATGGGCGTGGCGCTCGCGGTGTTGCGCCTGCCAGTAGCAGCAGTCATTTACCCAAACCACCACAAAGTAAAGAAGAAACCCTTGCACGTATGGAGCAAGCGACAAAAAAAGTACAAGCATCTCGTAGTACCCAGCAACCACTGCCACAATCTCCTTACAGCACCGCAGATAAAGTTCGTGTTGTTGAAGAGGGGTTAAATGAAAAGTTCATCGTCCGTGTCATTGAAACAAAATACGCAGGAGACGATGGCACCATTGGCTATATGCCGCAAGGCGCAACCACCGCCACTTATTGGACCACCACTTACACCCAGTTAGAACATGCAGATACAGATGCCGAGCTAATAACGCAATCAGTCGGCATTGACCATAACCCCGATGCAAAATACACCTTACTGTTAATAGACCAAGAGCAAGCCAATGCCAACGGTGATATGGTAAGCCTTATTCCTACCTATGATAACCTTACCGAGTTTTCTCAAAAAGAAGTTGCGCACAAGTTTGCAGGACATGAACATTTAATCGAGCCGTGTATGACACCTCAATTTAGTGAGGCTTATGAGCGGATACATGAAACAGCTCAGAAAAAAGGTGTTGATTTAAATGATAAAGATGAGTTTAACCGTTTAGCGAAAAGTCTCGACTTTGATGCTGACCAACGTCGGATACTACAAGTTCGCCATCAAATGAACAAAAAACTCGGCGCAAACGAACAATTCTTAGGTAATGGCATGACCAAAGACAATAATGCAGATAACCCCATTACCCCGTTTGGCCCTGCCCAAGAAGGCCAACAATTTGGGCCAGTAGAAACATTTACCCTTGATAAAAATCCGCAAACATTAGGCAAGCTGGAAAAAGCCGGTATTGTCACTCGTATTCCACTTAATAATGCCTAAGGAACAAGCATGAGACATTTTAACGATATAGACCCTTTAACCGTGGCACAAGACCCGCGAGTGGTAGCCAGTATTCAAGATGATCGCAAACCACATAAAACATGGTATTTTTTAATCGATCAAGACCATATGATTATTTCTAACGCTACATATTTTACTGATCTTGAAACGAATGAAAGTGAGTGGCTCCACTACCAAATCGAGTTCCCGAAGCGAGGTTTACAGTGGTATTTAGATACATTAGAGCATAAGTTTTTTAAAACTGAGGCTGAAGGAGGGTTACCAAAAGGTAAGTTTTATGATATCGCTGAAATTGATGGTGAACGTTTATCGATAGACCGTGCTTTTAATGCTGATGGTAATGGTGGTGGTGGGTATTCTTTTGTGACCTTAGATAGAAAAGAAGATGATTTAGCAAAAGAATACACATTTACCGATGCATTTTTATTTGAAGGTGGGCTAATCCAAATCTTTGAAGATATTGCCGCTAAAATTAAAGGTGGACAGCTATAGCTGTCCATTTTGGATTAATCTTACTGAAGCCTATTTTCTATGAAATGCCCTAATTGTGATCAACATATTGAGATTGAAGACTGGCAAGATTTAGAGCCATTTACTTGCGAAGAATGCAAGGAGTCACTTTGTTTAATAATTGATGAAAGTACATACCAAGGTGCCACTAATACACGATTAGTTATTTGTGATGATCAATAATAAATTTGATATTTACCCTAAACTAACCTGCATTATTCTTCTATTGGCTCGATATTACTAACCAGATCAAATGAGAAATTAAACACTATTGGACGAGAGCGAAAATAGCCAAGCAGCAATATAAAATAAACTCTGGTTTCTGTGCGCCTTAGCTCATTAACCAATTTTTGGGTTTCATTATCTAAAGAAAAGTAATCATCACGTTCTTGGCGACTAAAGTTAGGTAATGCGTAGAGTTCATTAATTTCAGATTCACTAAGAATCTGTATACGCTTGGTTTTTGATGAAGAAATAGTGGTAAACCTTTCTTGTTGTTTTTTATACGCATACCTTAATAAATGGGAACAAAGTTTACCAGTGCAGAACGAAATGATACCAAAATACCGTATTTAATTATCAAGCGGTAAGCTTTCTCTAAGAAAATTTACCACTTGATAATTGTGCTTTTTAAATTTACTGCCGATTTCGAGGAGATCGGCTAATTCAGGCCAAGGTTATTTTCGAGGGGATGGGCACAAAACCCCAATTACAAACCGCCCATGAAACTATAAATGTTCCAATAACAGGATCCCTGACTCTAGCCTTAGAATTACCTTTAATCGAAGACCATATATCATCTAGTACTTGCATGATTTAACCTATATATCCCTAAGTAACCAATGTTAAATGCGGTTTTTTATTTAATTGAGATTCTTTTCTAATCGAAATATTACCACTATGAACGACACCCATCTTAAACAATAGCGCTGATAGCTCATCAAGTGGTAAGTGAAGCTCTTTCGCTAATATTAGAAGACCTCCTTTCTCTTCATCTAATGAACTTGCTATTTTATCAAAAACCAATGACCGTTCTCTTGGTATTCCATCTATTTCTCTAGTTCTGAGTCCCATTTTACTAGCTGTTATGATTAGGTTTTTATATTGCCACTCGCTCAAAACCCCAACATTTTTCATTTGAACTATAAGCGCCATTGCTGACACTTTCCATTTAGCTTTAAGTTTCAGAATCGATTCTATGGTCATTGCCCTTCCTTTATAAGGTAAAACAGTAGCCTTAGGCATGAGCAAAGCTGACGCAAATCGATCTGCTTCATACTCAGCATCTCTTCCTTGAGGAACCCCATGTCTATGAAGGACTAAATGGCCTAACTCATGAGCGGCATCAAAACGACTTCGTTCACCTGATTTCATAGTGTTGAGGAATATATAAGGTACACCATCTTTCCAAAAGGAAAATGCATCAACATCCTGAGTATTTTCGGCAAGAGAAAATACACGTACTCCATGCTTTTCAAGTAAATGAATCATGTTGCCTATACTTATATATCCGATCCCCCACTCTTGCCTAACAGCTTCAGCTGACGCTTCAGGTTCTACGCCTCTGTAATCTGGAACATTTACACTAGGTAAGTTAAACCGCGCTTCAAAAAAGTCATTAAGCATTACCCCAAGTTGACCAGCTCCAATAGCGGCATGTTCTTGAGCTGCTCTCATGCTTTTTAGTGATCTGAAAGAAACTGTTTCTTTGTCTACTGATTCAATTGAGTCTTGCTCTAAGAAAAAGCTGACAGGGTAGTTAAGGGCCTTTGAAAATGCCTCAATAGTTTCCTCTTGAGGAATATGCTTACAATATTCTTTTTCGTGCTCAGACACCATCCTTGAACTCATACCAACCCTATCAGCTAAAGCTTTTAAGGTAAGCTGACGTCGAGTTCGAGCCAGTTTTAGCCTAGAAGGGTTAAATTTAACCGCCATATATTTTACTTTTCTTCTATATCAAAAAAATCCGTGTCATCTGTGAAATCATTATCAAGCTCAGGCAACGCAAGTTCATTATAAGAAATTGCTGGAAAAATAAGCCTAGTTTGCCAATCACAGATTTTTATCTTGCCCTTATTTCCAGAGATACTGGTGCTAGTAGGGAGAGATAATTCATATCTAATTTCTAATCTGTTTTTATCAAATGTGTATAATAAAATCCAAGTTTGATGACTATCAATAGGATTGAATAACTCATCCACATTATTCATATCATCAAATAAGTCGTAATTACGCTCTACAAAGCCCTCCGTTACTTGGCCTTTTGCATTTTTAGTTTTTGGTGAAGATGATTCTTTGAGCCCTGTATTTTCATCTCCACTGGTAATAACTATAGTGATGCCCCGCTCAGAGTTGATGAGGACCGGCATACCACTTTGTTGTACTGCCTTCCATCCATCATTATACTCAATCACCAGCTCTCTAAATGTAGCTACAATTTCTTCCCAAGCTCTAGAGCCGCCAGCTGTTAAAGGGTGAAATTTCGTAACACTTCTAGACAATACTAAACCGCTGTGAATTGCATCTCGGAAAATACTTGGGTTAATACCATGGGTTAAATCATTGCTAGAAAATTTATCTTCAAACTCTTCTAGCTTAAGAACATTTTGATTCATTGGAAATCTCTCTATAATTAGTTTAATTCGATGAGCTGCAACGCTACATTTCCTATTTTAACCTACTTTTGTAGGAAAAAACAGGAAATGATTTTTTTATATTGAACCTTTCCCTGCGAGTCGTCCCTACTCGAAAGAGGTAGGGACGACTCACAGAGTCGCCCGTCGAGGCCACTGCTCATGATGCCTCGACATCCAATCCGCCCTGAAAAATTGCAGGGCCAAAAGAGGGATGGAGATTTGAGCGCGTCAAAAAGGTGTTGCAATCTCTGATCACTGTGATAATTTTATTTATGAACTAGCTCGAAATGAGCACAAAGAAAAAGGGCGTATTCACTGCCCGCAACACGTTCCTGAGGATCTGCATTCGCAGCATTATGGGTCACACGACCACCCCACTATAAACAACACAAATATAAACCACGGTAGTTCGCGCTGTATTTCAACAGAAATCACACGGCTCAGCTTTGTTGCTTTAGACCAGTTAGCCTTTATGTCTTTCGACAATATGCTCGGTTACGCACCGTTCATATGGCTTTAAAACTTACCTATTTTGGCATTTCGCCCCCTGGTCTTCGGTTTGGTGTTTTTCTCAATACTTTCAAAATTACTTTTTAAATTTATGAGGAACATGAAATGAGCCAATTAGGATATCGACTTCACCAAATGGTAAACGACACACACCGCGAAAGTAGCTTTAGCACTAGAGCTACCCGTAGCAAAGTATTAAACCTTGCAGCAGCACAACTACTTAGCCATGGTTATAGATTAAGAGATCCATCAGGTCTTAAAACCAAACATATCAATCACCTTGTAACGCGTTGGCAAGATGAAGGTTTAGCACCAAAAACGATTAAAAACAGAATGGCCGCCTTACGTTGGATTGCCGAAAAAATAGGTAAACCTAATATCTGTTCACGCAGCAATGATGATTACGGCATTCCAAGAGTTCGCAACAACCCTATTGGCAAGTCAAAAACGTTAGACATGGATAAGCATGCCAAGATCAAAAGTGACTTAATCAAGCTTTCCCTGCGTTTGCAGCAAGAGTTTGGGCTTAGAAAAGAGGAGTGTATGAAATTTAGCTTATCTTATGCTTTGATAGATGCTAACACTCTGCAAATAAAAGGCTCATGGGCTAAGGGTGGCAAATACCGAAAAATTCCGATCTTAAAAGAATCTCAACGACATCTCATTCGTGATATTGCCGCTGTTACGAAAGGCGCACTAATTGAACCTGACAAAAACTATAAGTCACAAAAGGAACAGTACGATCGCGAAACAATTCGAGTTGGATTAAATAAAAATCACGGACTGCGTCATCATTACGCAAGGGAGCGTTATTTAGAGCTTACAGGCTGGAAATGCCCTGCCGACGGTGGCCCGCATAGAAGAGAGCTGTCGCCCACCGATTATGATCACGATACCAAAGTCCGAGAGCAAATTAGCCAAGAGTTAGGTCATGAACGTTTGAAGATAACCTATGCTTACTTGGGAAGTTAAAATTAGGCATGCCTAATTTTGAATGGGCGAATACAATAACATCGCCCTAGTTTATTGATCTACTAACCCTCAGTTTTTACATCCGTTTTTATCGCAATTGATTTTAGAGTGAGAGTCTACCCAATGGGTAGCTTCCTTTTTAGTATCAAAACCACATCCTGTTGTTCCACCTTTACTTCCTTTGTGAACAATTCCAGTTGGCACATGTTTAACAGCCATAATTCTACTCCATCAGATTGATTTAAAAATTAACGCTTACAAGTTAAGCATTAATAGGATGGCAATTATTGAGCAAAAAGCTAGTTATTTATTCTTATTTTTTGAAAAAAGTAAAAGTATAGATTTTGAATAATTTACTATAACCACATGAAAGTTATTGTTTTTAGTATTTCAAATTTTAACGTGTGAGACATCTTCCATATTGATTTAAAAGGATTTATTGGCTTAACTAAAAGCAAGCTCAATTATCAACCAAATTAGGCATGCCTAATTTTAGGAGTCTCCTATGTGGAAAAAAGCGTTAAAAGTAACAGGGTTGGTGGCATTAGGCGTTGTTGATGTTTTGCTATCAGTTTCTGAAGAAAATGATCAGCTAGATGAATTGGATGATGGTATGGGTAACATTATAGCTGATGGTGAAGAGATGACTCGCGCAGAAGCTGAAGACGCTAAAGCGCGTGGCGAGCTCTACGATACCTATCTGTAAATTAGGCATGCCTAATTTTAAAGGGGGAAATGATGACAAATAAAGAGCTTTGGCCATTTAAGCCTGTATATGATGAGCTGAAGATCCGCTTAGCTGGTATCGAGGATGAGTGTGAGCCATTAGGTTTAGAGCTTAATCTTCGCAATGAAACGGAAGAAGAGATGTTCGTTGCTTTAACCACACAAAAAGCGTTTGCATTTGATGTTATGAATGAACATGACGATATTTGGGATATTCGACTGGAGTCCTTTTCCGCATTTAAAAATCGTAGCGCTCAGGTTTTCTTTCCTTTCACAGGTCTAAATCCAACTAAACGGTTGAAGATTAGTAACTGGATTTTAGAGCTTTGCAATTGGGAAGGTAATATCTACTTGGGTAATACGAAACATTAAGGTGTACTTATGACTGATTATGAATGGTTTCAAATATGGGTGTTAATGGTGCTGGCTATTCGCGCTACTCACCACTACGACAAATTAAAGCATGATCTATTTGAAGCAATTAAAGAAGGGAGATTTAGCTAATGATACCGCTTTTTGTAGGTTGTGCTCTAATCTTAGGTTTAGTTGCCTTCTTTGCCTTTTTATACAAACTAAACTTAGTAAAAGACGACTAATCTAGAAAGAGCTAATCTTTCTCTATCTCTTCATGAAAACGACGCCATAGAGGCTTCAGTTGTTTTTTTATAGTATTACTATTCATTTTGTTAGCAGCCCTAAGACCATAAGTAATAAAGTTACGCCCTCCAAGATGAGTGTATCTACTGTAAAGCTTTTTCTTGTATAGATCTTTTTCATCTGCCCCTTTCATAGCCCTGATATTATTGTACTTCCTCATCGTTTGTTTGGCTAAGCTGACTCCTCTTCTCATTTTTTCTGAATAGCGGGCCAAAGAAGAAGAGCGTAAATAAATATTTTCACCATCAAAGATAAAACCTAAGTATTGCAAAGGACTATCAGCTTCAAGGGTATTACCAACTTTATTAAATTGTCTAATTTCTGTCTTTTGTGGGTTAATGTGTACTTTTAACTTTTTGATATGTTTTTCAGCAAATCCTGCAACATTCTTTTTCAGTCTTTTAGGCATAATAAAAAGCATATCATCACAGTACCTAAAGTAATAACCTCCATGAATATCTGCATACTTTTTCATTTCCAAATCAAAGTCCAGCATATAAATGTTAGATAGAAGCGCACTTATAGGAGAACCTTGGGGTATACCATAATCATTTAAGTTAGACTTTATTAGCCCCCCACCTCGTACCTTATTTCTAAAGTCTTTGGCACAACATATTTGTTTATGCTTAGGGGCTGTTGATCTTTGTAGTACATATATCAATCAGCCCACATTGGTAGCCACATCATAGTAAATGCTAAAGCGAGCATTGAATGATAATTTCGTTCAAGCTTTTCATACCGCGTGGCTATCCCTCTATATTGCTTAATACGGCCAAATGCATTCTCAACCAAGTGCCGATATTTATACATGCACCAGTCAATATCTTCATTGCCTACTAAACTGTTGCCCTTACGTGGAATAACGGGTGTAGCGTTATTATCACGAACAAACGCTCTCAGTTTTTCACTGTCGTAGCCTTTATCTGCGACAACCATATTACTTGTTGGGCAATTAGCTACGAGTGACTCTGCATGGACGATATCATGCGTATTTCCACAGGATAATTCATAATAAACAGGCAACCCTCCGCTATCGACTGCAAGATGAATTTTCGTAGAATTTCCACCTCGGCTCTTTCCAATTGATTCATTGTCAGCAGTTCTTGCACCGCAACTATGTTGATGAGCCCTGACAATACTGCCATCAATGAAGACCCAATCCATGTCCGCATCACGAGATAATGCGCGAAACAGTTCATTCAAAATCCCTTTTTTGGACCATAAATTAAACCGTCTGTAGATAGCACTCCAACGGCCAAAATCAGAAGGTAAATCTCGCCATGGAATACCTGTGCGCATCTTATACAGTATGCCTTCGAGCGTTTTTCTATGGTCGGGCTTATTATAAATTCGACCACTTAAGTACATTACTTTTGATAAGACATTCCATGTCCCGTCTGTTAGCATTAATCTTGGCATGTAGGTTCGGTGTAAAGTTTTCTGGCGAATTCAATTATACCTTATCTTCATGCTGTTTGTTTTTCATACCACAAAGATCAACACGCCCTA
>NZ_AUTH01000044.1:0-29109 GCF_000497975.1 Pseudoalteromonas sp. TB41
TAACAATCATCTGTGTGGACACTACGAACAAATAAGTTCTAAATCGTATAAGGAGGTGATCCAGCCCCAGGTTCCCCTAGGGCTACCTTGTTACGACTTCACCCCAGTCATGAATCACTCCGTGGTAAACGTCCTCCCGAGGGTTAGACTATCTACTTCTGGAGCAACCCACTCCCATGGTGTGACGGGCGGTGTGTACAAGGCCCGGGAACGTATTCACCGCGTCATTCTGATACGCGATTACTAGCGATTCCGACTTCATGGAGTCGAGTTGCAGACTCCAATCCGGACTACGACGCACTTTAAGTGATTCGCTTACTCTCGCGAGTTCGCAGCACTCTGTATGCGCCATTGTAGCACGTGTGTAGCCCTACACGTAAGGGCCATGATGACTTGACGTCGTCCCCACCTTCCTCCGGTTTATCACCGGCAGTCTCCTTAGAGTTCTCAGCATTACCTGCTAGCAACTAAGGATAGGGGTTGCGCTCGTTGCGGGACTTAACCCAACATCTCACAACACGAGCTGACGACAGCCATGCAGCACCTGTATCAGAGCTCCCGAAGGCACCAAACCATCTCTGGTAAGTTCTCTGTATGTCAAGTGTAGGTAAGGTTCTTCGCGTTGCATCGAATTAAACCACATGCTCCACCGCTTGTGCGGGCCCCCGTCAATTCATTTGAGTTTTAACCTTGCGGCCGTACTCCCCAGGCGGTCTACTTAATGCGTTAGCTTTGAAAAACAGAACCGAGGTTCCGAGCTTCTAGTAGACATCGTTTACGGCGTGGACTACCAGGGTATCTAATCCTGTTTGCTCCCCACGCTTTCGTACATGAGCGTCAGTGTTGACCCAGGTGGCTGCCTTCGCCATCGGTATTCCTTCAGATCTCTACGCATTTCACCGCTACACCTGAAATTCTACCACCCTCTATCACACTCTAGTTTGCCAGTTCGAAATGCAGTTCCCAGGTTGAGCCCGGGGCTTTCACATCTCGCTTAACAAACCGCCTGCGTACGCTTTACGCCCAGTAATTCCGATTAACGCTCGCACCCTCCGTATTACCGCGGCTGCTGGCACGGAGTTAGCCGGTGCTTCTTCTGTCAGTAACGTCACAGCTAGCAGGTATTAACTACTAACCTTTCCTCCTGACTGAAAGTGCTTTACAACCCGAAGGCCTTCTTCACACACGCGGCATGGCTGCATCAGGCTTGCGCCCATTGTGCAATATTCCCCACTGCTGCCTCCCGTAGGAGTCTGGGCCGTGTCTCAGTCCCAGTGTGGCTGATCATCCTCTCAAACCAGCTAGGGATCGTCGCCTTGGTGAGCCATTACCTCACCAACTAGCTAATCCCACTTGGGCCAATCTAAAGGCGAGAGCCGAAGCCCCCTTTGGTCCGTAGACATTATGCGGTATTAGCAGTCGTTTCCAACTGTTGTCCCCCACCTCAAGGCATGTTCCCAAGCATTACTCACCCGTCCGCCGCTCGTCAGCAAAGTAGCAAGCTACTTTCTGTTACCGCTCGACTTGCATGTGTTAGGCCTGCCGCCAGCGTTCAATCTGAGCCATGATCAAACTCTTCAATTAAAAAAGTTTTATGTCTTTCGACAGCTCAATGAATTCTGAATTTATTTAATATCTTTCGATATTGAATTGACTGTGCTGCAATTCCTACCTAAGTAGTTATTGCTGTTGGTCACTCAGTTTCAATTGAGACTCTAAATTTGTTTGCCTCACTACCTAAGTAGCTTGGCTGTTAGAACTCAATCTGTACGAGTGCCCACACAGATGATTGCTTTATATTGTTAAAGAACGTTGCGACGTTGTCGCTAGGGATGCGTATAATACATCCTTTATTTTTCGAGTCAACACTTAATTTTAAACTTTCTTTCGATGATTTAAATTTAAGTTTTACTTAACTCTCTGAGTAGCTCATGCCTCGCTATGCGTTGGCGTTCCCCGTCTCAGTGGGGTCGCATTATAGGGAGATCCGAAAACAGATCAACCTTTTTTTTAGATCTTTTTACCGTTTGCTCAAGTTTCAAACAAACGAGGCTAAAATAGTAAAGAAACGCCTTACTATCGGTTGTTTTTTACACTCTTATTAACTATTTGCTATAAATTTCATTGCTATGTTCAATTAAGACGTTAAGATAGCAAGCTCACAATGTTAAATTAATGTTTATTTCCTGTTTATTGGTAGATCAAAAATGAAATTACCCGATCAAAAATCTTTTATCTTCGCAGTTATTCTTGCTGTTGTTGGTTTTGTTATCGTTAAGTTTGCGCTTGCAAGCCTAGCATTAGACCCTGCACTTCTATTCGGTGCCGGTTTATTAATTGGTGGACTTGTTATTGCTGCAATGTCATCAGTAAGTACAGAAGAAGCCGAAGTAAAAACAAAAACACTTTATGTTGGCAATCTTCCTTATCGTGCAAATGAAGGTGTAGTGCGTACTTTATTTGAAGAGCAAGGCAAAGTATTTAACGTTCGTTTGTTAAAAGATAAGAATACTGGCAAGCGTCGCGGTTTTGGCTTTGTTGAAATGGCACAAGCAGATGCTGATAATGCAATTGCTAAGCTAAACGATAGTGAGTTCCAACAACGTACTTTGAAAGTACGTGAAGCAAAACAAAAACAAGAAGATGATTCTAACTCTTATCGTTCAGAGTCGGATCAAACAGTGTAACTTGCTTAACCGCTAGTTTATCACTACATACATCAGCCGTTGCATAATAGTGCAGCGGCTTTTTTATGCCTGCTTGATTATCACTTAATTTGAGTAAAGAACTAACTCGCTTAGCAATGGCCGCACCAGAGTCTAATAACTGTACTTGCGTATTAAAGTAATCACTAATTGGTTTAGCTAAAATAGGAAAGTGAGTACAGCCTAATACCAGCACATCTATATCGTTATTAATATTTAATCGGTCTAACTCAGTGTGCAACTTATCAAGATCTAAGTGCTGGGTAAAAAAGAGAGTCTCTGCCAAAGTAACTAGTTCAACACTACTATATAAACTTGTGGTTATCGATGAGGCATGTTCTTTTATAAGTGCATCAGTATACGGGCTTGATACCGTTGCGGGAGTTGCCAATAAACCTATATGCTTTGATTGCGTTAATTGCGCTGCGGGTTTAATTGCAGGTACTACCCCAACAATAGGAATATCGGTAATTTGACGTACAGAACTTAACGCTGATGTTGAGGCGGTATTGCAGGCTATAACAATTAAGTCGACATTTAGTGACTCATCTTTAATAAATTGAATCAATCCACATAGGCGATGAATGATGGTTTGTTGCGACTGTGCACCATAGGGCAATAATGCATTATCCATAAAATAGCTATATTGAGCATGAGGAATGCTTTGCTGAATATGCTCAAGCACGGTGGTTCCACCTATACCTGAATCAAATACCATGATGTGCGCTGACAAACTACCATTCCTACTCTTTACTAAGAACGGCAGTTTGCCATGTGGCTTTTGTAAAAGAAAGTAGTTTTACTCAGTGCCTAGCTTTGCAGTAGCGGCGTTTAATTTATCTAAGTTTTCAAACATGGTGTTAGTGTAATCAACCAGTTTATCTATTTCTTGTTGATCTTGATTTAGCCATTGAATGATACCTGATAGCTGACTTTCTAATCCTAGGGTTTGCGCTTTAGAGTAAGCCGATTTTAGATCATCATTAAAAGGGGCAACAGTTTCGGCAATGGCTTTTTCTGATGTTGGCTTAATTTGTTCATACTCTTTAATGGCAGCAACGGTTTTGCTTTGACGTAAGTCCATTGAGAATGCCACCAGCTGTTCATTCCCTAAACTGAGTTCTTGGGCTTGTTCAAATGCTTTATCTAAATCGCCACTGAAAAAGGTTTTACTGACATCTTGTAACTCTGCCATTAAATCATTTATGGCTTGCTGCTCGTCTTCATTAAGCTCACCGTTTACTGACATCGAGAAAGAGAGCTCACGGGATTCAGAAAATTGCGTACTAAATGATTGTGAATCATCTGTTTTTTGATAGCGACTAGATGATTGCGATTGGTAAGCATCTGCAAAGCTAATACTCACCTCATCACCTTCTGCTGTGGTAAATGTATAATCAGCACTATTGCTTAAACTTACATATTGCGCCTGACTAACAGTTACGCTTGCAGGTTGTGGGTTAAATAAGTTTTGCTCAAATTTATCGAGGCCACTAAAGATACCCTCTTTAGACTTATCAATACCCTCTTCAAGTTCTTGATTAAATACGCCCATGCCTTTTAATTCATCCACAGCCTCATCAACACCCGTCTGCACTCCTTTACGTGCCTGATTTAGCATATCTTGTAGTTTGTCGTTATCGGCACCATTGGCTTTGGCTTTTTTTACCGAGCTTGTAACAAAGTCTAAAACATTTTTTACGACTTCATTAAAATCAAACAGTGGTTTGTCTTTTTTGGTTTCAGCGACCGGCAAACCTAGTTCTTTTGCCATTTTGTCACCTAATACGGCAGCAGCCAGTTCTTTTCCTCGTTGCTGATAACTAGTTGGTGGCGAGTCTATTTTAGGCTGTGGCATTGCTTGTTTAGTATTGTATTTATTAGCATTACTGTTTGGAACAAAACTAAAGTTACCTATTTTCATGAGAAGACTCCTATTTAGACTTACTCTTATATCGGCCAAGTAAGCCTATACTGTAGTAAAATGCTCAAAAAAAGCTCACTATATTTGATCAAAACTAGACAAATACGCTTCGCTCCCTACAATAGCGCCGATAAACAGATCTCAACGATAAGGTTATACCGTTAATGGCAGTTATAAATATAGATACCACGCAGTACGATGCACAATTAAATGAAAAAGAGCAGCGTATTACAGAGCAATTTCAACGTTTTGGTGTAAAACAGTTAGAAGTATTTAGCTCTGAGCCCATTAACTACCGCCAACGTGCAGAATTTAGAGTATGGCACGATGGTGACGATCTGTTTCATATTATGTTTGATCAACAAACAAAAGATAAAATACGTGTTGATACCTTTGACCCTGCAGCTCCTTTAGTAGGTGAAATTATGCAGGTGATGATTGATAATTTAAAAGACTGCGAAGTACTACGTCGTAAGCTATTTCAAATAGATTATTTATCAACCCTCAGTGGTGAAATTTTAGTGAGCTTGCTATATCACAAGCCACTTGATGAACACTGGTTAACTGAGATCAATGCCTTAAAGGAAAAGCTAAGTAGCCAGTACAAAATTGACTTTATTGGCCGTGCACGTAAGCAAAAAGAAAAATTGGGCGATGACTTTGTTACTGAGCGCTTAATGGTGAATGGCCAAGAGTTAATCTATCAACAGGTAGAAAATAGCTTTACTCAGCCTAATGCGAAGGTCAATATTAAAATGTTAGAGTGGGCACAAGAGTTATGTAAACCACTAAACAATGATTTACTAGAGCTGTATTGTGGTAATGGAAACTTTTCTATTGCACTTGCTGGTTTATTTAATAAAGTGCTGGCGACGGAAATATCAAAATCGTCGGTGCATTCAGCGCAATATAATATTGCTCAAAACCAAGTAACTAACTTAGATATTATTCGCATGTCGAGCGAAGAGTTTACTCAGGCAATGAAAGGCGAGCGTACTTTCTCTCGCTTAGATGGCATTGACTTGAGTAGTTACAACTGCCAAACCATCTTAGTCGACCCGCCTAGAGCAGGCATGGACACGCTTACGTGTGACTTAGTGGCTAATTATGAAAATATTATTTATATCTCATGTAACCCAGACACATTAGAGCGTGACCTTGAACACTTAACGCAAACCCATGAGGTTAAGCGCTTTGCAATATTTGATCAGTTCCCTTACACACACCATATTGAATCTGGTGTATTTTTACAACGTAAATAAAAAAAGCTCCTTAAGGAGCTTTTTTATTTAACCAAACTACTTATTTATTTGCTAAGTAATTAATGAGTGCGCTTACATCTTCTGGCGTTGAAATGCCTGACTCACCACCTAAGTTAAGCTTGTATTTACCATTAACGATAAACGTAGGAACGCCACGAAGTGCCCCTTTGCCTTTAAAGTAATCTTGGTCACGTTTCATTTTAGAGCTAAGTGTACGTACCGAGAAGCTTTCAAATAATTTATCAAACTTGTCGCCATCTACGCCTTGAGCTAAAAATACATCTTTTACATCTGCAAGCTCATTAAAACGAGCGCGCTTTGCATGGATATGATCAAACATCGCTGAAATAATTTTATCTTTTTGAGGTAGTACTTCAGCTGTAGCTAATGCTTGGCTGATCATGGTTTGATGTTCTGGGTCACGTACACCCACAAAATCTACATGGCTTTTCTTAAACTTTACGTTTTTATCTAGCTTAGGTTTGATCTCGGCCAGCAGTGGTTCCATGTTATTACATGCAGGACAGTAAAAAGAGAAAAACTCTTTTACTTCTGGTTTTCTGGTTGCACGATCAGAGACGACATCGTAATGCACGCCCTCTTCGTAAGTGGCAGCAAAACTGGTTGCAGCTAAAGGGAGTAATACAGCAAGTAACCCTGCTTTAACTAATTTGATCATTATTGTGGTGCTCCAAAAATTATAGTTTTAGTAAAAAGCTAATTAACTCATCAAGTTCTTGTTGGCTCTTGATTGTATTAATATTGATTTTGTATTTGTCATTTACGATAAATGTAGGCACGCCAGTTAATGCACCAAGTTCAGAATATTTATTCTGCTTATCTTGCATGGCACGTTCAGCTGCTATGATAGGCAAACTAGCGATGTCGGTATCAAATGTCGCGTTGTCAATTGCATTAAGCTCTAATAACTTTTTAACGTCTTTAATTTCAGTTAATGGCGCACGTTGTATATGAATGCTTTTAAAAATTTGCGCTGTTACCGCTTCAGCTTGACCGTGTTTCTTTGCGATTAAGTAAGCAAAGCTTAAATTACTTTGCGCTTGTGGTGAAACGCCTCCCAAAAAGTTGACATGATTTTTTACAAACTCAGCCCCTTCAGGTAAGTTTTCTGCAATCCCTTTGGCTACCGGCTCAAATTTAAAACAATGTGGGCAATAGAAAGAGAAAAACTCGGTTACATTCGGGGTTTTACTTTTTTCAACATCAATTACAGTGTATTGATTACCCGCTTCAAAGTTAGCAGCTAATGCTGCAAAAGGTAAACATAGGATCAGTAAACTTAGTTTTAATTTTTTAAGCATGAATATCTCGTTATACTTCTTTTTAAATAAAAATATTATGGCAATAATTTTAACGGGGCTTCTTGCAAAGCTGCAAACTGCTCTTTAAGCGCTAAAATTTGTTGCTCCCAGTATTTGTCATCTGCAAACCATGAAAAGTTCCGTACAAAAGCAGGATCACTCCAACGTTTTGCAACCCACCCCATGTAATGAATCATACGCATAGCGCGAAGCGGTTCGATCAGCTTAAGTTGTGAGTGATCAAAATCGCAAAACTCTTCATATGCATTCACTAAAGTGTCTAACTGTAACAGCTGTGTTTGTCGATCGCCACTGAGCATCATCCATAAATCTTGAATTGCAGGACCTTGACGGCTATCGTCTAAATCAACAAACATTAATGCATCTCCTGCCCATAGGATATTACCAGCATGGCAGTCACCATGTAAGCGAATGCCTTCTACATTTTTATATTGCTGTTGAGTTTGAGCAATGACTAAATCTAAAATAGTGTAAAAGGAAGTCTCTAATCCCATAGGGACTAACTTACTTTTTTGTAAATGAACTTTAGCTGTATCTAAATATTCATCACAGGTAACGGTGGGTCTTTGGGTAAAGGGTTTCGTTTTGGCTACTTGGTGCATGCGACCAATTAAACGCCCTAATACATCAAGCTGATCTAAGTTATCGACTTCAAATAAACGCCCGCCTACACTTGGGAATAAAGTAAATAAATACCCTTGGTGTTCAAATAAGCTTTGCCCATTATGCTTTATTGGCGCCACCACCGGTACTTCTGCGGCAGCCAGTTCAAAAGCAAAATCATGTTCCTCTTGAATTTGCGCTTTGCTCCAGCGCTCAGGCCGATAAAACTTAACAACGTAACGCTTTGCACCCTCGGCTACAAATTGATACACCCGATTTTCGTAGCTATTCAGCGCTAGCAACCCTGACTCAGCATAAATATCCACGCTTTCTATGGCATCCAAAATAAGATCTGGGGTTAAGTCAATAAAGCTAAATTTACTCATATACTTCTTATATAAAAGAAAAGCGGGAATATCCCGCTTTTTTGTTAATATCAGTGTTCGTCTTTTAATACAGACTCTTTATCGCGCTTTAAAAAAGTTGCTTGGCTGCGATATTTTATTATCGGGCTCGTTTATTGGCGACAACACAAAGTTAAACTCGGTCATTGGCGCTTTTAAATCATAAGGATCCATTACCAGTGATAGCGGTACATTATGCGATTCACCAGCGTTTACTGTAAAGGTAGTATCACCTAAGTATTTATAATTATCTAACCCTGTTACATCAATAGAGAATGTTTGCTCGTATTGTGCTTTGTTAATTACTTTTAAGGTATAGGTGTTTTCAACTAAACCATTAAAATCGACACGATACAACTGATTGCGGTCGCGAATAATATCAAAGTCCATGGTTTTACGCATGGCGATATTAGCAACCAGCGCACCGGTAAGTAAGATTAAAATAACACTGTAACCAATCAGCTTTGGACGCAGCGGATGGGTTTTATTCTCCGGTGTTTCTAAATTACGCTCGGTGGTGTAAGAGATAAGGCCTCGAGGGTAATTCATTTTATCCATTACGCCGTCACAGGCATCAATACAAGCGCCACAGTTTATGCACTCATATTGCAAACCATTACGAATATCAATCCCGGTTGGGCAAACCTGCACACACAAGTTACAGTCAATACAGTCACCTAAACCTAACTCTTTAGGGTCTTGTTTACGAGAACGTGGCCCTCGGTTTTCACCACGAGTTTCATCATAGCTTACAGTAAAGGTGTCTTTATCAAACATTGCTGACTGAAAACGTGAATACGGGCATATATGTAAACACATAATTTCTCGCATCCACCCAGCGTTACCATAAGTACAAATAGTAAATACAATGATACTAACTAAGGCATAACCGCCTACATTAAAGGTAACAAATTCAGGCAGTAGTTCGCGAATAGGCGTGAAGTAACCAACAAACGTTAACGCAGTATATAAAGAAAATAATACCCAACTAGTGTGCTTAGCCGTTTTACGCCAGAACTTGTCAAAATCCATCGGCCGTTGATCTAACTTTTTACGTTGGTTAGCGCTGCCCTCAAACTTTTCTTCAAACCAAATAAAAATGAAGGTCCATACTGTTTGCGGACATGTATAGCCACACCACACTCGACCATAAAAAGTGGTAACCAGAAATAAGGCAAACGCTGCTAGCATAAATATAAATGCAAGAATGGTGAAATCTTGTGGCCACAGGGTTAAGCCAAAAATATTAAATTTTTGCTCCATTAGCTCAAATAAAACAGCTTGTTGACCGTTAAAGTTGATCCATGGCAATAACATAAACGCCAGCATGCCTAAAAAGCCAATACGTTGTCTTAGTAATTGATGGAGCCCTGAAACAGCGCGCACATAAATACGGTTGCGTGGGTTAAATCTATCTTCTTGACGGCTCAGATCGGGTTTTTGGATCTTAACCTCTGTTGGTATGTTTTTTACTTTAATTTGCTTATCCATTGAAGTTCCTCAACGCCGCTAGGAAATAAAAATTCAGCAATCTTTTTGTACTTTTCGCCTAAGTGTAGCAACTTACATGCTAAACATAATACGCTTTAGGTCGCACTTGTATACTTTCAGATATTTCAGAAATATCTAATTACTCCCCTTATTATACGCATATTGGCTAAAATTACTGACTAGATTGCTAATAATTTATTCAACTTGTGACTTGCTTTTAAGATGTATTTTATTACACTTGCCGGCTACTAACGTGTTGTTTGGATCAAGGTTTGTGTATTTATGAAGAAATTTTTTATACTAGTGGTTGTGATCCTAGCATTTTTTACCATTGATCACCCCTTGGTAAAAGAGCCTCGTGAGCGCTTACTCGGTGATGGTATAGGCTTGTTAAGCAGCACAACTAAAGTCGATCGTTTTCCTGTCGCAACCATGACAAGAAACAAAATCAATAAACAGTTAGCACTTTCAAGATCCGAAGAAGACTATATTGATAAAACCTTTACCAATGATGAGTCAGTAAAGTTGTTTGAACTACGCTATTGTCGTCAAGGCGATCTAAACCTCTACTTTTATTCAGAACGTTTAACAACGGTATGTCGCATTATCAAAGAGTCATTAGCGCAAGCGAGAGTGAAATAATGGATTTTTCTGGATTAAATAAAAAAGCAAGTAACTCATTTCACAAGCACCGCACTATGCTTAAGCAGTTGGCACAAGGTAAAACACTTAAATGTGAGCATTGCCAGGGTGTATTAACGTTAAATTTAGCCACCAGCGAACCTGGTAAGGGAGTAATACAGTGCAAACAAGGTTGCACTGATATTGAATTAGAGATTGGCGCTTAAGGCTTTACCTACTTATTCATCCCACCCTTCATCGGTATACAAACCACTATTAAGCGCGACAATTTCTATAAGTTCAGCAAAACCTAACGCAAAGTCGCCCATTAATTCATACTGCTGCGCACACAAATGTAATTCATCGATATTATTTTGCTGTGCAATCTGTGCAATCGTTGGTTTATCTAATGCAAAAAAGCTAAGAGTCGCCTGTGCACTTTCAAGCGCTTGCTTGTATTGAATATCTAGTTGCTCACTCTGGAGTAACTTATGAGTATACGTTTGGCTTGCAGTTAAAAAACCTGCAGACCACTGCTGACAAAACTCAAGGTCAAACTCAGCGGGTAACTTATAACCAAGTTCAAATACTTGTTCACTTACTTGGTGATGTAATGCCATAAACAAAAACAACATGTCTTCATCAAGGTCATTCGCGGTATTAGGTAGAATTTGCTCTAACCATTGATGTACTTCTAATGGCTCAGGTGAACAAATAGTGCCAAATAAATAACCTTGGCTTTGAATAAGGCTCATAGCGCCAGGCTGGGTAGTTAAAAACTCGCTGAGCAGTTTGGCGTGCTGCTCAGTAAACTGAGGTATTTGCATTAAAACTCTTTTTTATAAAATATTAAAATTTAAGTGGATACCGACCTTGGTTATCTGGTCTACCTAAAAACTTCACCGCGTCATGAACTTCTTTCGGTAAAGTGAGATCAGGTTTAACATATCCCGCTACTTTAAAATCAAAATTGGCTTTTAGTGTAGCATCAGCCTCTAACCCTAATCTATTATTTGGCTCGATAAGTATGGCTACATCGCCCGACTTACAACTTAACTTACCGCTTAAATCGCCTATATTAAACCAGCCAGTTAGCCCTTGCACATCAATATCAGGGCTGGCTATTTCACCTTGTAATGATTGGCAATAAGGAGCGCCTGAAACGTACTCATCGAGCTCTAAAATAACGCGTCCTTTAGCAGTAACCGGTAACGGTAAATCAATGCGCTGCATAGCACGCTCAACCGTTGATCGGACTACTGTGTCGGTTATTTTAAGTTCGTCATTTGTGAGAGAATAGCTAATATCTGCATACCCAGAAATGTCATCACGTTCGCGAGGATTACCAAAACGTAAGTTAGTATTTACTTGAGCTTTAAAGATTGACCAGCCTGATATATCCCAACGTACATTGTTCAACTGTTCACCTTGAAAGCGAAGCTGCATTATTTGACCTTGCCATAGCGTACCAAAAGTTTGCCCTACCTCTAACTGCGCAGGTAAGTAAGGTTTAGCAAAATTTAAAGCCACTGCAGCGGGCAATTTAATAACGCTAAAAACAAGAAAGCTAATTACAAAAACGATGGATAAAATTATTATTTTTTTCATTAACTACTTCTCTAATACTAAACGGCTAACGCGTACATAACCGGATTTATCATCTTGGCTTAAATCTAAATTTTCTACGCTTAAACCATGCTGATTAACCAGCTCGTCAATCCATTGGATTAATTGATTAAACTCCACTGAGTCGAGTGTTAAACGAAGTGAATTATCATTTGGCTGCATTTTACTAATATTAATGCTGTAACGACCGCGCGTATTATTCACTATTTGGCTGAGGTTTTGATTGCTCACCGCTTGCGCTTTACCTGCTGCTTTAAGTTTAACGATACTGTCGTCTACCCATGCTAGCAATTCTTGTTGTTTTATTTGTGATTGTTGCGCATTTTCTATTGCCGTATTTAAGGGTCTAAATATACCCATTACCAAAACAAAAATAATAAATACACCACCCGCAACCATTATTAACTGCTGCTCTTGTTCTTTTAATGAACCCCAATATTTCATGAACTGCTGTTTCATTGTGCACCTCGCAGTCTAATTTCGCCGACGATATAATCACCATCATTATTTAACGACCCCTGCTCAACAGTCACACCTTGCTGCTCAAGAATGGCTTTAACCTTACCAAAGGTTTGAAAGTCTTTTGCACGAGCACGAATACGTAATTCATTACGGCGCTTATCAAAACGTAAGGTTTGCGGTGTAAATTCGCTCACTTGTGAAAATACACTCACCAGCTTGCTGGTTAAATCTAAAAAGCCAGCATCGCTCGTACCTTGCACTTTATCCAGTGCTCCCTGTATTTGATTTTTAATTAAGTGAGGGCGCACCCGCGTGCCTGGAAAGGCTTTTTGAAATCGCTCTACTACTTGTGATTTAGCTACCTCAAGCTGCGAATTAAGCTGATGTAATTCAACCGCTTTAATAGCCACACTCGATAGCAAAGCAATAACACTAATTATGGTGGCACTTTTCCAGTAACCCCACCATAAAGCCGTTTTCTTTTTAATCGTGTAAGGCCCTTGACGCAAATTAAATTTAAGCTGATCTAACTGCTTAGCAAATAATGCTAACGGCAGCTCATAATCACTGGTTTGCGGATGCAAGGTAAGCGTTTCAGGAAATTGCTCTGCAGGGCTGTAATGTTTTATATCAGGGTTACCTAAAGCCGTTAGATATTCCTTTAACCAGCTGCTTTCAACCGCACCGATATGCCAGTCACCTTTTTTAAATAGCCATTGCTTGTTGAGCTCAATTGCCGCTACACAAGGCTCTTCTGCACTGGGCAATAACAAGCCATCCGGCACTATTTTATGAGCAGTGAGCTGGTGTTGCTCAAACACCTCTAACCAGTGCTCAAACCAATCGCGATTCATTAGCGCAACCCTAATTGCATGCTGCGCTTCAACCATTGTCGGCTCCCCTAGCGCTATATAGATATCGTCTATATCACAGGCAATATCCTCTTCGAGCATATAAGGCAGTGCTTGCTCTAGCTTACGGTTCCATTTAGTTGGCAGTATCACCGTTTTTAATTGCACTTGGTCACATGGTAAAAGTACCACGAGCTCTCGGGTTGATGCTTTTTCAGTTAGTTCACTTAACTGGCTGGCATTTTGTAACTCGCCACTGGCTATTATTTCTTGTTCTTGTGGTGAGTATATTAACCAGTTAAGCAAGTCTTGTTCGGTTTGACCCGTGCGGATCAACAGTATCTCTGTCACTGTACGCCTCCAAATTTTCGCGCCAGTATCGTTACCTCGCCATTGCTGGCATACAGTAATGTGGTCATCGAAAAACGCAAATCAACAAATTTTGCCTGCGTTTGTAATTTAAAATATTCACTTTTTAAACTAAAAAGCTTTTCTACTGCTTTGATATTTTTGCCGCCTTGTTGTTTAACAGACTCAAAAAACTCTTCAATATTATCAAAGCCATTTTCAGGTCGCGCTGCAATTACCGCTTGAGCACCCGAAACACTCAGTTCGTCTATTAGGCCACTGAGCAATAAAGCTTGCTCTTCAGTGACTGTATTAACATTAATTGAAAGTAACGTACTACCTGGGATCACACAGACAAAAGGCAGCACTTTTTCCATAACCAAAGGATTAAACCCTTTAATTAAACGCAGTTCAGACACCGATGCAAATAAGCTATTAGCCGTCATATATGGAAACTGACGAGATAAATACTCCCCCTCTTCGGCACCAGAGCGATAGGTTATACTGTTCTCATCAAGCCAATCAAACACACTGTCGGCCATCCCTTCTTCTGATTCATCACTGGGTAAATCATCTATATTTTCTAAAATAGCAAACAACGCTTTATGTGCTGGGTTAGTTTTATTACCGCTATTTGGGTCTGGCTCAACCCCAAGCGCGTTTAAATTTAAACACGCTTGTAAATCAGTCAACTGGCCGCTTAAAGTGCCGTTCTCAACAGGGTACTTTACATCGCCTTGCTTTGCCCAGGGCTGCGCTAATGTGGTTTTTTCAGGATCGTCTTTTTTACTTTGAATTAAACCTTTAATTGCTAGCTCTTCAGCACCATAGGCATACCATTTCGCTTGTTGCTGACTTTGTAAATTGGTACTTCTTTGTACTTGCACCATTAAATTAGCACTCATTTCAACGGCTAAAATAGCTGCAAGCGCTACAATAAATAACACAATAACCAAAGCCGCGCCGCGCGAAGATTGTTGGTTCATCAAGGCGTACCCCGGCCATTAGGTTGCGACGGGTTAGTCCCCTCAGTTACTGGTTTAGGTAGCTCTTTACCGAGTCCTGGCACTAAAAACACACGCCTGATAGGCTCCGCATCCATTTGCTTTATAGTTACCGCAACGGCTTTAGGTAATGCCTTAATTTGCCAGTCTTCTTGCCACTTACCGCTACCATCTAAAAACTCAAATTTAAGCTCTTCGACTGCGGCTAAAATAACTTGGCTACGAGGCTCCATATTATCGAGTTGATCGACATAAATGCGATATACGCGTTCTAACTTGTCATCAATGACGCGATAACCAACAGCTTGTAACTCTGAGCGAGGGAGTAAGTTAATGGGATTCATCCAACCATCACGTACAAAGGCAATACCATCAAGCTGGCTTTCTAAAATGTAGCGTCCAGCAAGTAAGTATCCCTCTTGAAAATCTCCAGCTTCATTACGCACTTGGCGTTTAGTCATTTGGCTAAAGTCTTGATCCATTAGCCTGAAGGCTGTTTGTAACCCATTTAGTTCAGCAATTTTTTCATCTGATGCTTGTTTAGCTCGCGTTGTGGTATCAAGTATTTGGTGGGTGGCCATAATCACAAACGCCAACACACCTAGTGCCACCATCACTTCTAATAATGTAAAACCGCGCTGCTTCACTTAAAGCTTACCTTTATTTAAGTAAGTGCTTAACTCATAAATTGAATTTTCGTACTTATCATCCGTAAACACATTAATAGTGACTTTTACAAAGCTCTTGTCGGCAGTGGGCACAACATCTTGGCGCCAAAACCATTCAATACCCGCCATCATCTCACTGCCGCGGGTACCATTTTTACCTTGCCATTTTTCGCCTTTCGTTCGTTGTGCTACCAATACATTCTCAGCGACCCATGAGCCATACGTTTGTTCTTCAATACTTGATAAGTGATGAATATGCTCACCGGTTGCTTGCATTGCCGCAATACCCGCCATGGCACAAATACTCAGTGCAACTAAGACTTCTAATAATGTAAACCCGTGGTATTTTTTCATTATTGGGGCTCTCGACGAAAATCGACTGGGGCTGCAAATTTACCTTCAATAAAGTACACCGGCTCTGGCTGATCTTTTAATTCAAGCATGAGCTGAAACGCACTTACATCGGCAGAGGATAAAATAAGTACTTGCGGTACTTTTAACTTTTTAAGCTCTAATAAACTGTCTTCATTATTACCACTCATTAGCTCACGCCAATTTGACTGCTCTAGTAAGTTATCTTGTGCCCAAGGTAGGTCTTCAAGATTAAGTGTTAATTTAAATTGAGGTTCGATCTCAATTGGCTTAAATAAAGCTTCACGATCAAAGCTAATCCATTTTTCGCCATCAAAAACTAAAAATTCAAGCGTATTTTGCTCAACTAAAAGGCCTAATTCTATTTGATTAAGCACCGCAAATTCCGATGCGGCATTAATGGTGGTATGCAGCCTATTTGCTTGCTTGTCTAACGCTTCTTCAGCGCCGCCATCTAAGCTGTATACCACCATTTTGGTGGCAAAGGCGATGATCACCAATACCACTAAAATTTCTATTAAACTAAAACCATAATGCTTTGCACTCAGGTGCTTAGGGCTTACCTGCATGGCAAGCCCCAATGTATTATGTTTAAGTGCATGGTAAAGTTATTGGTCATTACTGCTTATCTTCATCCCAATTACCAATGTCATCTTCGGTGGCTGGTTCGCCATCTGGACCCATCGAAAAGATATCAAATTTACCTATTTCTCCAGGGCTGATTAATTGGTAATTATTACCCCATGGATCTTCTGGTAACTTGCTAATAAAACCACCATCAGGAAAACGCTTTGGAATGGGCTCAATACTGGTTTTTGTTACTAAAGCCTCTAAACCTTGCTCTGTACTTGGGTAGCTTTTATTTTTAAGCTTGTACAAACTCATAGCATCTTCTAACTGCTGAATATCTAAATGCGCTTTATCAATAGCCGCTTCTTCTTGCTGGCCCATAATATTAGGTGCCACAATCGACATGATCATCCCGATGATAACCAGTACCACCATGACTTCTAATAAAGAAAAACCTGATTGTTTATTCACGTTATTACCTCGTTATTCTAAAAACACTAAGCAAAAATGATTTGTTTAAATCATTAATATAAAAAATACTTAAAGACCTACGGCCTTGTTCATTGCCATAATTGGCTGCAAAATTGCCATTACTATGAAAAGCACAATCACTGCCATAGAGGCAATCATTGCCGGTTCCAATAATTTTAATGACACATTAACCATACTTTCAAACTCGCGATCTTGATTGTTAGCAGCACGCTCTAACATTTGCTCAAGTTCACCGGACTTTTCACCACTGGCTATCATATGTAGCATCATTGGTGGAAACAACTTAGTTTGCTGTAGTGAAGCACGAAGACTCGCCCCTTCACTGACTCTTTCTGCGGCATCAGCCACTGCTTGCTTTATTTTTTCGTTAACCAACACCCCGCCTGAAATACGCATTCCTTCAAGTAGCGGCACTGAGCTTGACGATAAAATACTTAATGTACGGGCAAAGCGCGCCGTGTTAATCCCTCTGGCAACCTTACCTATGCCTGGCATATTTAATACTTTTGCATCCCACCAAAACCGTACTTTAGGTTTTTTAAGTGCGTATTTAATTCCAATAGCAATCGCCGTGATCGCTAATAAACTAACAAACCAATAATTTTGTACAAAATGACTACCCGCCATGACCCATTCGGTTGTCCAAGGTAATACTTGTTTGGTTTTTTCAAACGTTTTTAGTATTTTAGGCACCACAGTACCTAATAATACTGAAACAATACCAATAGCGAACACGACCAAAATAATGGGATACACCATCGCTTGCGTAATTTGGCTACGCATATGTTGGCGTTGCTCGGTGTAATCAGCCAATCTGTTAAGTACTTGATCTAAGTGACCTGACTTTTCACCTGCGGCCACCATTGCACGGTATAAATCGTCAAATACATGCGGAAATTCACTCATCCCATCAGCAAGCGTATACCCTTCCACCACTTTAGAGCGCACAGACATTAACATACGTTTTAGCCGTGGTTTTTCACACTGCTCAGCAACCGCCATCACGGCACCCTCAACGGGTAAGGCTGACTGAATTAGGGTCGCAAGTTGACGTGTAATCAAAGCAAGATCTGACGTTGATATTGTCGGCTTAAATAAAGAGCCTAATAATGGCGCTTTTTGACCTCGAACTTGTTTATCATCTTGAGCAGCTGGCACGACCTCGAGGGGGGTTAGCTTTTGATCGCGTAAAAGTTGGCGAACTTGCTTTGCTGTATCCGCTTCTAAAATTCCTTTTTTTTCTTTTCCCCGGCCATCTAATGCACGGTATTCAAACGCCGCCATTGTTAGCCTTCCTCACGGGTTACGCGTAATACTTCTTCAAGCGTTGTTTTACCCGCAAGTACGCGGCTGCAGCCATCTTGACGAATACTTGGGCTGCGTTTACGAATATATTTCTCTACGCTTTGCTCACCTTTACCGCTGTGGATCATTTCACGAATAGTTTCATCAACGACTAATAATTCGTGAATACCTGTACGACCACGATAACCGTTAAAGTTACACTCTTCACACCCTACCGCGCGGTAAATCGTCGGAGCATTATCAAACGGTACGCCGAGTAATTCACATTCACGCTCATCTGCAATATGCCCTTCTTTACAGCTATTGCATAAGGTACGTACTAAGCGCTGTGACAATACGCCGAGTAATGATGACGATAATAAGAATGGCTCAACACCCATATCTTCCATACGGGTAATTGCACCTGAGGCGGTATTAGTATGCAATGTAGACATAACTAAGTGACCAGTCAGCGATGCTTGCACACCAATTTGGGCTGTTTCTAAATCTCGTATTTCACCGACCATAACTACATCAGGATCTTGACGTAAAATAGCGCGTAGGCCACGGGCAAAAGTCATATCAACCTTGGTATTAACCTGTGTTTGGCCAATGCCAGGAATTTCGTACTCGATTGGATCTTCAACCGTTAAAATATTGCGATCCCGCGAGTTAATTTGGCTCATACCTGCATAAAGCGTGGTACTTTTACCAGAGCCTGTAGGGCCTGTAACTAAGATTATACCGTGAGGCTTACTAATTAAATCAGCAAATAGCTCTCGGTTTTTCGCGGTCATGCCTAAATCTTCAAGGTTTAAACGCGCATTGTTTTTATCAAGCAAACGCAATACGACTCGCTCACCAAAGCTCGATGGCATAGTCGATACACGCACATCTACTGCACGCCCTGCAATACGTAAACTAATACGGCCATCTTGCGGTATACGTTTTTCTGCAATATCGAGTTTGGCCATTACTTTAATACGCGATACCAGCAAAGAGGCTAATTTACGATTAGGTTTTAAAACTTCTTTGAGTACACCATCCACTCGAAAACGAATAACCAGTTCTTGTTCAAACGTTTCAATGTGGATATCAGATGCGCCTTCCTTAATCGCCTCACTCAACATGGCATTAATGAGTTTGATAATAGGCGCGTCGTCATCACCAGCAAGTAAATCTTCAGTTTGAGGAAGCTCATCAGCCAGCGAGAATAAATCAACCTCGTTACCAATGTCTTCCATCATTTGCTGAGTTTCTGAGCTGTCACGTTGATACGATGCTTCTAGTAATAACTCAAATTTATCATCTTCTAGTTGCTCTAGTGTGAAGCCATGTCCTGCAATGCGGCGCACTTCTAGCAATACATCAATATCCAACTCGCCACGGTAGTAAACAACTCGGTTATCCTTATGTTTACTAAGTAACGCACCCACCCGCCTTGCATATGAAAACGGCAAACGCTTTGCAGGCAGCTCAATTAAATCCTCTTGTTCAAGCATTTCATCGTTGTTATGTGCAGCTGGATGAACAACGTCTTGATTAATATCTTCTATCGCATTAGTCATTGTTACGCTCTTGTGCATTTTGTTTGCGTAAATGCTCTTCGTACGTAGGTGGTAACACTAATTCGTCATTCCACTCAGGTAAAATAGGCGTATCAGACATTGGCATTAAGTTAATGCCATCTTCACGCTTTTTAAATTGCTCACCGCGAATAAAGTTATATTTACTAAAGCTGAGCTTATTCATACTAACGCCATCGCGAATAATGGTCGGTCTAATAAACACGATTAGATTACGTTTTCGCTTTGTTGTATTAGTTGACTTAAACAAGTGGCCTAAAATAGGAATGTCGCCTAATAGTGGCACTTTTGAAACGCTCTCTTGTACATCTTCATCAATCAAGCCGCCCAATACCACCATACCGCCATCATCGGCCATTACAGTAGTTTTAATTGCGCGCTTGTTCACCGAAATATCGACTGCTGTTGCGCCACTAACACTTGAAACTTCTTGCTCTATGGTCAACTGCACCGCTGAACCATCATTAATTTGAGGGGTTACTTTAAGTTTAATACCCACCTCTTGGCGCTCAACCGTTTGAAATGGATTTTCGTTGTTACTACCTGTTTGCGAACCAGTAATGATTGGCACTTCTTGACCAACTAAAATAGATGCTTCTTCGTTATCCATTGTAGTAATAGATGGAGTCGCTAGAATATTCGAATTAGTGTCGGTTGAAACCGCTTGAACAATTGCGCCCCAGTCATTTTTAATTACCCCCATGGCTAAGCCATTAATACCACCGAGTAATGAGGCTAGTGGGCCGTAGTCACCTTCAGTTGTTTCATCATATTTGGTGACAGTACCTGATTCAGTACCAATGATATTTTTAGTCACCGTTTTATCACGGGCTTGTTCTGCCGCTACGGCTAACGAACCAACAGGTACTGTTGTACCATTATTAAATTGTAGCATCCCACCTTGCTCTGAAATCCATTGCAGGCCAAAGTTAACGCCATCACCTTCCATCACTTCAATAATAATGGCTTCTACTAATACTTGTGCACGGCGAATATCTAAACGCTCAATAACCGATTCAAGTGAACGCATCGTATCTGGCTGAGCGGTGATCACTAAAGAATTTGAATCAGGATGTGCTTCAATACTCGTGTCGTTTCTATTACTACTACGCGCATTGTTGGTTGCTCCGCCTTTTGAATCCTCTGCCAGCGATTTACTCACACCTTGAAGTACTTTGACTAAATCTTCTGCCTTTGCGTAGTTTAGGTAAAATACTTTGGTATTACCTTGGCTTTCAAGTTCGCCGTCGAGACGTTTAATAAGCTCAATGGCGCGGGTACGAGCTTGACCTTCACCACTCACAATCACGCTATTAGTTCGGCCATCAGCCACAACTTTAGGAATTAAAAACTCAGGAACGCTGCCCTTGCCACTGTCTTTATAAATATTATCAACTACCGATACCACATCATCAGCTGTTGCATATTTAAGTTTTACAATATCAACGCGCTTATCACCCGCTTGGTCAACGGAGCGAATAATTTCTACCAAACGATTAACTGAGGCTGCGTGTCCTGTTAGCATCATCACGTTAGCGGCATTAAAGTTAGCAACATGCCCACCATCTTTTTGGTCACTAAACTGGCGAACCAAAGGGCCTAATTCTTGAACGCTGACATTTTTAACTCGCACAACCCGAGTGATCATCATATCGCCAGCTGCATCGCTGTCCGTTGTAATTAACGGTACATTGGATTTTTTAGCATCTGAACTTTTTTCTATTTTTATAATGTTGTTATCCATTTCAACAGCTGAATAGCCGTAAACTTCTAATACATTTAAAAAGAATTGATAATAAAGTGCCTCATCCATTAACTCATAACTGCGCACATTAACTTTGCCACGCACGTTAGGATCAATAATGATGGTTTTATTAAGGTTTTTGCCCACAATATTAATAAACTCATTAATATCTGTGCCCTTAAAGTTAGCAGCATATTCAACAGCAGCAACCGACATAGAGAGACTTGCCGCTAAAAAAAGTGCCGCATACTTAGCTAACCCTTTTTTAATTTTTTTGAGGTGTAGCACCTGAACCATTATGTTAAAACTCCAAAGCTAAGTTATTGCAGACTAAAAAGCACATCGATTTGCTCACCATCACGCTCTATGGTGATAGTTGCATCGGTACTATTTCGCAGCTCATTCATTGCTGCCATAGCCTGTTTTAAATCAGTTAATTGATAGCCGTTAATTGCCACGGCCAAATCGTTATTTTGTAATCCCATTTGTTTAAATAATTCAGGCTCTTTACCTGGACTCAAACGGTAACCTATAAGTTCCCCATCATTCATAGCTTGGGCAACACGTATGTAATCAAATAATTTACCAGGCTCTTCTAAAAGCTCTTCGCGGGTTTCTATTAATGCTTCTTTTACTTCAAGGTTGGCAGTCGCATCTATCTGCTCTTCACTTTGCGATGAAGGTGCTAACGGCCCCATCTCAGGCTCATCTCGCGCGGCTAGTACCGGCATAGACACCGTTTTGGTAAAGTCGAGCCCATCAAGCATTAAGGTTTCAAAGCGGCCGCTTACATCTAAAATGACGCGGTCTGGGAGTATTTGCGATACCTTTGCACGTGTCCCTTGAATAACATCTTCAACTAAGTAACTCGCCTGGCGACCTTGCGATTCAATAATGGCCATCCCCGCTTTATCATCATTACTCACAGCAACAATACCGGTTAAATTTATACTTAAGCGCGTTTCAGGGGCATTATTAATAACTTTGGCTTGGGGGGCAGTATTGGTGTTTTTTGTTACATTTACTTTACCAAATAAAAATTGCCCAATAATCGAATCGACAGACTGGTTATTGCCGCCCGTGACTTGACTAGAGTAGCTACTGGGAGCAAGAGGAGTTGTTACTGGGTGCGGCCATAAAAGCCAAACGAGCTTTGATGACAAAAATGCAATATAAACAATAACTAAAACCATAACTAACACGCTTAATTTAGCGTGTGGCAAACGGTTTAATAGCAGTTTAAATTGTTGAACGTGCTGTTCCATAAGTAGTGTTCTTATTTTAATTTATAGCGAAATCACCTAGCCATAGTACCTTTTCATTTTTCATTCAACAAGCACGCTAATATTAAACTTTGTAAACAGATTAATTTATCTTCCTCATTAGTTACAGAATCAAGCTATAACTTCATGGCATACCTATTTCATGGTAATTTAGCTAATAACCGAATTTACTAGAGATGTTCCATGACAAAGAAAGCTAAACTCAACGACAACTCAGAAAACTCGAGCGAACTTAAAGTCAGGTTAGATAAATGGTTATGGGCTGCTCGATTTTATAAGACGCGAGCAATAGCACGCGAAATGGTACAAGGCGGCAAAGTACATTATAATGGTCAACGTAGTAAGGCCAGCAAAATTGTAGAAATTGGCGCAGTTATAAAGCTAGCCCAAGGCGTTGATGAAAAAACTGTCACAGTATTAAATATACTTGAAAAGCGCCAAAGCGCCCCCATTGCACAGACCTTGTATCAAGAATCTGATGCAAGTATTGCTAAGCGTGAAGAAAATACTATCGCACGCAAAAATAACAGCTTCTTTGCACCTCATCCGGTTAAAAAGCCTGATAAAAAGCAAAGACGCGAACTTTTAAAAATGAAATCAAGTTAGGTATAGCCGCTCATGCAACAAGATTTACTTCATCGCTATTTATTCGACAATCTCGATGTTCGTGGCGAACTCGTACAAATAGACAACGCTTACAATGAAATGATTGCTAAACACAATTACCCAGAGCCCGTTAAAGCATTACTAGGTGAGCTGCTTGTTGCAACCTGTTTATTAACAGCAACATTAAAGTTTGAAGGCGAAATTGCCGTTCAACTACAAGGTGATGGGCCGGTAAAATATGCCGTTATTAACGGTGACGACCAACAAAATATGCGTGGCATAGCACGACTTCAAAGTGAAGTGACAGGGTCAACAGTTAGAGAGCTTATAGGCCAAGGTTACATGGTTATCACTATTACTCCAACGCAAGGGGAGCGTTACCAAGGTATAGTGCCTTTAGAGCATGATACCTTAAGTGAATGTATAGAAAGCTATTTTGAGCAATCTGAACAATTAAAAACGCGCCTTTGGTTTGCAACCGACACCACAGAGGGAAGCGCCAAAGCATGTGGGCTATTTTTACAAGTGCTACCTGTTGATAAACAAAAGTCGATTGAAGATTTTGCTCACTTAGAAGCACTCAGCAATACCATTAAAGATGAAGAGCTATTAGAGCTCGATGCCAATACTATTTTAACGCGTCTTTATCATGAAGATAATCCGCGAGTATTTGATCCTCAACCAATTCAATTTAAATGTGGCTGTAACCGCGAAAAAACGATGACGGCTTTAGTTAATGTTGGCCAACAAGCGCTTTTGGACGATGTTGAAAAAAATGGTGAGATTAAAATTAGCTGCCATTACTGTTTAAAAGATTATGTGTTTAACGAGCAAGATATAAAAAGTATATTTAACTAATCTACTTTTATAAAACACAGCACAAAATAGCCATAATTTTTTATGGCTTTTTTGTGCCTAAAAAATGACACCGGTATCACAAGCTGAGCATTTTTCATGACACCGGTATCATTGAAATTATTCATGTTTTTTCCTTAATTTATATGTTTTTACGGTGTTTATAAGCTCGAATATCCTTAATCCATCTGTTACTATAATTGCAGCTTAAAGGTTACTAAGACCCAGAGCTATCCCGTTCAATCTCACACAATTTAGGTATAAACATGACTTCAAGCGCTACCCGTTTTGTCGATCTAACTGCAGCTGAACTTGTCGAACACGCTATCAGCCGTGGCGAAGGGACTTTAGCCGCCAATGGTGCTTTTGTAGCTAACACTGGTCGTCGTACCGGTCGTTCTCCAAAAGATCGTTTTATTGTTCAAGAATCAAGTACTGAAAATGAAATCCAATGGGGTAATGTAAATCGCCCATTCGATGCAGATAAGTTTGACGCGTTATGGGCACGTGTAGAAGCACATGTGCAAAGCAATGACCACTTTATCTCTCACCTTGAAGTTGGCGCTGATCCAGAGCACTATCTTCCAGTGGTTGTAACAACAGAAACTGCTTGGCACCATATCTTCGCTAAAAACATGTTCATCCAACCAGAATCATACAACAAAGCAGACTTCCCTCAGTGGCAAGTAATGAATGTACCTTCGTTTGTATGTGATCCAGAACGCGATGGTACCAATAGCGATGGCACAGTTATTATTAACTTTGCACAACGTAAGGTGTTACTTGCTGGCATGCGCTACGCGGGTGAAATGAAAAAATCGATGTTCTCTGTGCAAAACTTCCTACTACCAGCGAAAGGTGTATTACCAATGCACTGTTCTGCTAACGTAGGCGAAGCAGGCGATTCTGCGTTATTCTTTGGTTTATCTGGTACAGGTAAAACAACGTTATCAGCCGATCCAACTCGCTTCTTAATCGGTGATGACGAGCATGGTTGGGCACCTGGTAGCGTATTTAATATCGAAGGTGGTTGTTACGCTAAATGTATCGACCTTTCACAAAAGAACGAACCCGTTATTTGGGATGCTATCCGTTTTGGAACCATCTTAGAAAATGTCGTACTTGATGAAAATCGCGTTCCTGATTTTAATGATACCAGCCTAACTCAAAATAGCCGTGCAGCTTACCCACTGGAGCATGTTGAAAAACGCAAAGTTGAAAATCGTGCAGGCGAGCCTAAAGCGGTTGTATTCTTAACATGTGATGTAAGTGGTGTCCTTCCTCCAGTATCTGTACTAACCGAAGAAGCTGCAGCATTCCACTTCTTAAGTGGTTACACTGCAAAAGTAGGCTCTACAGAAATTGGCTCTACCAGTGACATCGAATCTACATTTTCAACCTGTTTTGGCGCACCTTTCTTCCCACGTCCTGCAGGTGTCTACGCAGAACTTCTAATGAAGCGTGTACGTGAGTTCGGCGCTAAAGTTTACCTAGTTAATACAGGCTGGACAGGGGGTCCTTACGGTATTGGTAAGCGTTTCGATATTCCAACAACACGTGCTGTTGTTGACGCAATCGTATCTGGAAAATTAGCAGGTGTTGAAACTCAACACATTGACGTGCTAAATCTAGACGTACCAGTTGCAGTACCAGGCGTAGATAGTAAGCTACTTAACCCAATCAATACATGGGAAGACAAAGCTAAGTATGCTGAATATGCAGCTAAACTAGCCGCTGATTTCACAGAAAATTTCGCAAAATACGACGTATCTGAAGAAATTAAAAATGCAGGCCCTAAAGTTTAATAATCACCTTTAGCCTCATAATTAAAACGCCAACCTTGAGTTGGCGTTTTTGATCCTACTTGTTTTTACTCAATAAATATCATTTCTATAATATATTCTGCAAAATCATCTAATAGCTAAAATAAAGACCATAGTCACTTTTCAGCCCAGCTTAAATAAGTTTTTCTATATGCATACAGCGATCTTATAAGGCCTTAAAAAAACCGTAGCTGATTCGTTTAAACATTATATATTTAGGCTAGCAATATATGCGTACTTTAGACTTGATAGCGATGTGAAATACACGCTTCCCCTTCTATATTCAGGCTCACACACGACTATGACTTCACCAGCAAAGTAGATTAGTATTGTACACAGTGCTAAGTAATCACGTTGGGCTTAATCGCTGAACTCCTTTAGCATTTTACATAATACCAATCCGCAATAATACTCAATCATTTTGCGGGGCTAAACGTGTCTCTATCTGTGTTAAAAAATTCTCATTTAGAACAACTAAATAGCGAATTTTTTGCCTAGCTATCAACCCGTTTTTACTACCTCAAAATAGACCGCTTAATTAAGCGAATTGGTATAACATCTATCACCACAGGCCTTTAGTGTGTCATTCCTGCGTACGTAAAAAGCCCGACGATTGCTAGTCGGGCTTTCTAAATTTGGAGCCATGGTAATGTCGTAGTGCCCACAGCGGTAGAGTATGTATTAGGCTCTGAGGTGCATATTCTCTCCAGCTTTGATCACCCAATTGCATTAACTTTGATCGCTTATTCTCATTAAGCTTTGATCACTAAAATCACTTGTAAATGATCACATTTATGCTCTTAATGATTTTGCCGATCAAAGCTTAATACCACTCGTAACCGAGTTCACGTTTTATCATTTTTGTAGGTGTGTTAAACCGTTATCTGAATCGTTTGATGAGGATAACAACAATGACAACAAGACCTATATCTATGAGTAAATTACATTCCATTTTACGGCTGAAGTACTCAGCACAATTATCCCATCGAGAGATTGCCAGAAGTTTAAATATTTCACCTGGTACTGTGGCTAATTACCTTAAAAAGGCCAATGAGTTAGGCTTAAATCAATGGCCAATACCAGAGGATAAACAGCAAAATACATTTTTCAACACCAAACTCAAGCGCTTCTCAACGCGTAAAAAAAGACACCCAACGCCTGACTGGTTAAATATCAATAAAGACTTAAAACAACATAAACACCTAACATTACAGCTCGTATTTGATGAGTTACTTGAAAAAGTGGGTGAGCCTTATTACAGCTACAGTCACTTCTGCCGAGCTTATAAACAATGGTTAGGTACCCAGCGACTCTCAATGCGTCAGCAGCATAAAGGGGGTGAAAAGCTGTTTGTGGATTATTGTGGCCCCACAATTACCATTACTTGTCCGACGACACAAGAAAAGCGCACTGCTCAGATATTCGTTGCTGTACTAGGTGCATCAAATTATACCTATGCTGAAGCAACGTATAGTCAGCAACTTGAAGATTGGGTAATGAGTCATGCGCGTTGCTTTGAATTTTTAGGCGGCGTTCCTGACGTTGTTATTCCCGATAATCTCAGAAGTGCTGTCAGTAAAACCTGTCGCTACGAGCCTGATTTAAATCCGACGTACCACCAGTTAGCCGAGTACTTTAACGTTGCTGTCATTCCGGCTAGACCTTATAAACCCAAAGATAAATCGAAGGCTGAAGTCGGCGTACAAATTGTTGAGCGTTGGATCATGGCACGCTTACGTAACCAAACCTTCCACAGCTTAGCGCAACTCAATCATGAAATAGCAAAGCTACTGGATATGATGAACAATAAGGTGATGAAGCAATATCAACAATCACGCAAACAGCTATTTGATATGGTGGATAAAAACGCATTAAAGCCATTGCCTGAAAAGCCCTATCAATATACACAAATCAAAACAGTACGTGTGCATATTGATTACCATGTTGAAATAGAAAAACATTACTACAGCGTGCCTTATCTGTGGGTTAAAAAACAATTACGCGCACACATATCCAATCAACTCGTGCAGCTTTATTATGACGGCACTTTAATAGCACAGCATCCTCGCTCAAACCGTTTAGGCGGACATACGACACAGACACATCATATGCCAAAGGCGCATCAAAAACAGCATGAGCAGTCACCGATAAATTTACGCTCATGGGCATTGAGTATCGGTGATTATACTCATCAAGTCGTTGAATTATTGCTTAATAGCAAACGTCATCCAGAGCAAGCTTATCGCACCTGTTTAGGGGTATTAAGTTTAGCTAAAACGTATTCAAAAGAACGCCTCGAGCGAGCATGTTACCGAGCAATTTGCATGAATACGACCACACACAGATCTATTAAGCAAATGCTGCAAAAAGGGTTAGACCAACAACCATTACCCACACTCCAAACAGAGCCAGAAAAGCCAATTACACACAGCAACATACGTGGCACAGATTACTACCATTAAGGAATGTAAACATGATAGAAACAATTAATCAGCAACTTCAATTGCTCAAGTTATCGGGTATAAAGCAAGCACTCAAGCAGCAGCTTGAACAGCCAAACCTATATCAAGAACAAAGCTTTATAGAGCGCGTCAGTTTATTGCTAACACATGAAATTGATACGCGTGACCAAAGAAAAATAGAGCGACTGGTGCGACAAGCAAAATTCCGCGTACCGGGTCAGTTAAATCAACTCATTTACTCGCCGAAGCGCAATCTAGATAAAGCACAAATACGCAGCCTCAGCCAAAGCACCTGGCTGGGTTTACATCAGAATATATTAATTACAGGCGCCACAGGCTGTGGCAAAACCTACCTCGCGTGTGCCTTGGGTCACGAGCACTGTTTACAAGGAAAAAGTGTCTTCTATATTCGATTAAAAGAATTACTTGAAAGTCTATTTCTAGCACAGGCCGATGGCAGTTATCGAAAATTATTGGGTAAACTCATTAAATACGACTTACTTATTTTAGACGATTGGGGGCTAGAGCCACTCAGTGCTCAGCAACGAAGCGACTTACTTGAATTAGTCGATGCTAGATATGGTTATAAATCACACATCATCATTAGTCAGTTACCACAGGAAAATTGGCACCAAATGATCGGCGAATCAACGCACGCTGATGCTATTTTAGATAGGCTGATTCATGGTGCAATTAAGTTGAATTTAAAAGGAGAATCGA
>NZ_AUTH01000045.1:0-9838 GCF_000497975.1 Pseudoalteromonas sp. TB41
TAACAATCATCTGTGTGGACACTACGAACAAATAAGTTCTAAATCGTATAAGGAGGTGATCCAGCCCCAGGTTCCCCTAGGGCTACCTTGTTACGACTTCACCCCAGTCATGAATCACTCCGTGGTAAACGTCCTCCCGAGGGTTAGACTATCTACTTCTGGAGCAACCCACTCCCATGGTGTGACGGGCGGTGTGTACAAGGCCCGGGAACGTATTCACCGCGTCATTCTGATACGCGATTACTAGCGATTCCGACTTCATGGAGTCGAGTTGCAGACTCCAATCCGGACTACGACGCACTTTAAGTGATTCGCTTACTCTCGCGAGTTCGCAGCACTCTGTATGCGCCATTGTAGCACGTGTGTAGCCCTACACGTAAGGGCCATGATGACTTGACGTCGTCCCCACCTTCCTCCGGTTTATCACCGGCAGTCTCCTTAGAGTTCTCAGCATTACCTGCTAGCAACTAAGGATAGGGGTTGCGCTCGTTGCGGGACTTAACCCAACATCTCACAACACGAGCTGACGACAGCCATGCAGCACCTGTATCAGAGCTCCCGAAGGCACCAAACCATCTCTGGTAAGTTCTCTGTATGTCAAGTGTAGGTAAGGTTCTTCGCGTTGCATCGAATTAAACCACATGCTCCACCGCTTGTGCGGGCCCCCGTCAATTCATTTGAGTTTTAACCTTGCGGCCGTACTCCCCAGGCGGTCTACTTAATGCGTTAGCTTTGAAAAACAGAACCGAGGTTCCGAGCTTCTAGTAGACATCGTTTACGGCGTGGACTACCAGGGTATCTAATCCTGTTTGCTCCCCACGCTTTCGTACATGAGCGTCAGTGTTGACCCAGGTGGCTGCCTTCGCCATCGGTATTCCTTCAGATCTCTACGCATTTCACCGCTACACCTGAAATTCTACCACCCTCTATCACACTCTAGTTTGCCAGTTCGAAATGCAGTTCCCAGGTTGAGCCCGGGGCTTTCACATCTCGCTTAACAAACCGCCTGCGTACGCTTTACGCCCAGTAATTCCGATTAACGCTCGCACCCTCCGTATTACCGCGGCTGCTGGCACGGAGTTAGCCGGTGCTTCTTCTGTCAGTAACGTCACAGCTAGCAGGTATTAACTACTAACCTTTCCTCCTGACTGAAAGTGCTTTACAACCCGAAGGCCTTCTTCACACACGCGGCATGGCTGCATCAGGCTTGCGCCCATTGTGCAATATTCCCCACTGCTGCCTCCCGTAGGAGTCTGGGCCGTGTCTCAGTCCCAGTGTGGCTGATCATCCTCTCAAACCAGCTAGGGATCGTCGCCTTGGTGAGCCATTACCTCACCAACTAGCTAATCCCACTTGGGCCAATCTAAAGGCGAGAGCCGAAGCCCCCTTTGGTCCGTAGACATTATGCGGTATTAGCAGTCGTTTCCAACTGTTGTCCCCCACCTCAAGGCATGTTCCCAAGCATTACTCACCCGTCCGCCGCTCGTCAGCAAAGTAGCAAGCTACTCTCTGTTACCGCTCGACTTGCATGTGTTAGGCCTGCCGCCAGCGTTCAATCTGAGCCATGATCAAACTCTTCAATTAAAAAGTTTTATGTCTTTCGACAGCTCAATGAATTCTGAATTTATTTAATACCTTTCGATATTGAATTGACTGTGCTGAATAATTACCGAAGTAACTATTCTGTTGGTCACTCAGTTTAAATTGAGACTCTAAATTTGTTTGCCTCGTTACTTGCTCAATAAAGAACGAAGTAGCTTGGCTGTTAGAACTCAATCTGTACGAGTGCCCACACAGATGATTGCTTTATATTGTTAAAGAACGTTGCGATTAAAGCGCTTAACTTTATCTCGCTAGGGCTGCGCATACTACGCTTTCCTATTTTTTTGTCAACACTTAATTTTGTTAAACTTGAAAGTTTTTTGAAACTAAGTTTTACTCGACTGACTGAGTAGCTCGTGCCTCGCTATGCGTTGGCGTTCCCCGTCTCAGTGGGGTCGCATTATAGGGAGAATCGATTTTAACGCAAGCGTTTTTAAAGGCTTTTTTGCATTTAATTTTTACCCCAAAGATACCCCACCTAGACACACACGTTACCCACAAAACCCTGTGGATAACCCTGCATTTATCCTCTTTTTAAATGTAGAAAACAAAAAAGCATCTTTAGTTAGATGCTTTTATAAAGGTTCTAATTAGCCGTTAATATAAAATACTATAGAGCTTGCGGCGATATTTAGCGGCTAATGCATCGCCGTCAGGTAAAGAGGCGATTATTGCTAAGAAGTTTGGTTTGGCTTCATCATAGTTAAGATCCTTTTTAAGGATAGTAAAGAGTGCTTCTAATGCCTCTTCTTTCCTTCCCGCTTCATTTAAAAGGTTACTTAGCTGCATTTGCAAATCAAGTTCATTTGGATGTTTAGCGACTTTTTCTTGAAGTTCTTTTATCTGCGGTGAATCGGTTGCCTCTAATGCGGCCTCACATTTTGCCTTAATATTATTAAAGTATGCATCTTGCTCTTTTACATCTATTGTTTCTATTAACGCAGCGGCTTCATCGAGTTTGTGGATTTGTATACATATATCTGCCAGTACTAATTTAATCCTCGCATTTCGACTATCAAGTTCATACGCTTGTTTGGCATAAGTAAACGCGGCATTTAAGTCGCTATTAATCAGTGCTTGCTTAGCCTGCTCTAATAATAAGTCTTGTTGAGCTGGTAAATGTTTAGATAATGCATCACGAACTTGGCTTTCTGTTTGTGCACCCGCTAATACATCAACTGGAGCTGAGTCTTTTAATAACACTAAAGTAGGTAAGGTTTGCAATCCAACTTGTTGGGCAAGTTGAGAGGCAAGTGCCTGCTCTGCATCGCAGTCTAAGTTTGCGACTACTATATAGTTGCTGTATTCAGCAGCTAACTTATCTAAGATAGCTGCTTGGCTAATACACTCTGGGCTTTGTGGAGAAAAAAAGTTAAGTAGTACTAACTTTTGTTGTGATGTTTCACCCAATACTTGCTGAAGGTTTTGTGCGTTAAGACTAACTATATTGCTCATTGAATTATTGCCATGTTCATCTATTTAGGTTTTTATATGGTGATGAAGATAATAATTACAAGTCATCTGTTTAAATCATTTAAATACAATAGAAGGTAGTGAGGAAAATATGAAATTAGCGTATGTAAGTGCATTGTGTTTATTAGTCAGCCCATTATTGAATGCGCAAGCACTTAAGTTGGATCTTGATACCAGCATGCCGGCAATAGAAAAACTTTACTTAGACCTACATCAATCACCTGAATTGTCATATAAGGAAAAGCAAACAGGTCAAAAAATCGCTGAACGACTTCAGAAATTAGGGTTTGACGTAACCGATAATGTAGGTGGCTATGGTGTAGTCGGAATTTACAAAAATGGTCAAGGCCCTACCGTCATGATCAGAACTGATACTGATGGCCTGCCTATAACAGAGCAAACAGGCAAAACTTACGCATCAACTATTACCACAATTAATGATCAAGGTAGTGAAGTTGGCGTTATGCATGGCTGTGGTCATGATATTCATATGAGCTCTTTTATTGGTACTGCTGAGCAATTAATTACGCATAAAAATAAGTGGCAAGGTACTTTAATGATGGTTGCTCAACCCGCTGAAGAAGTAGGCGGTGGTGCAAAAGCAATGCTCAAGGAAGGATTATTTAACAAATACGCTAAACCAGATCATATTATTGCTTTGCATGTAAGCGCTAGCGTTGCTGCGGGTAAAGTGGCAATGAAAAATGAATACACTATGGCCAGTGTTGATTCTGTTGATATTAGTATAAAAGGCAAAGGTGGCCATGGTGCTTACCCGCATACAACTATCGACCCTGTGATCATCGCAGCTCGAACGATACTTGCACTACAAACAATTACTAGTCGTGAGCTTTCTCCACTTGAGCCTTCAGTGATAACGGTGGGTTCCATTCATGGTGGCTCTAAACACAATGTTATTTCTGATGAAGTTAAGTTGCAACTTACGCTACGCAGCTACAATCCAGATATACGTAACGCACAAATAGTGGCAATTAAACGTATTACTGCAGGTATAGCACAAAGTGCAGGCCTCGAGGAATCTCTCTACCCTGTAGTGAAAGTTCATGAAGATGAATCAATTCCATCAACTTACAATAACCCAGTACAAACTAACCTTGTTCGAAACGCTATAAAAAGTGCGATAGGTGATGCAAACGTGCTCGAAACAGAAGCGGTAATGGCCGGTGAAGACTTTGGATTATACGGGCGCACCGACGAAAATATTCCTATCACCTTATTTTGGCTAGGTGGCGTTAACCAACAGCAGTACGCCAAGGCAATAAAAAATAACGAAACACTGCCCTCGTTACATTCAAGTAAATTTGCGCCTGATTATAAAGTAGCACTGCCTACAGGAATAAAGGCAATGAGTAACGCCGCTGTGGCACTATTCAATCAGTGACCTTCAACGCTATATGTAAGCCCTGCGATTAATTTACCGCAGGGCTTTTTTTATAACTCGACTTTTTATACGGCGCTTTTTTTGTACGTTTGGCAAAGCGCTTTTTAGGTGACGTTTTAGGTAACAGTGCAAATGCCTGACTATTGCAGTTCGCTGCTTGACTTACAAAATTAGTTAAATCGGATAATAAAGGTTGTATAAACTGCTGATAACTCATTGCTTGCTGTGCAATATCACCTAAACTCGACTCCCATTTTGCAGTTAAGTCGGGGCTTGATAATCCCTCTGGTAATACACTAATTAATGCCAGACCTGTTTCAGTTGCTTTAATTGCTTTTCCCTCACGTTTTAAAAAGCGACGTTTAAATAACAGCTCAATAATGCCTGCACGCGTTGCTTCTGTACCGAGGCCATCTGTTTCTTTTAATATTTTTTTGATTTGCAGGTCTTTTACATAACGGCTAATTCCCGTCATAGCAGCAAGTAAGGTTGCATCGGTAAAATGAGCCGGAGGAGATGTATGCTTTTGCACCACTTCACCTTTAGTACAAGTAAGTGCCATGCCTTTTTCTAAATAAGGTAATGTAGCTACTTCTTTGAGTTCCGACTTACCCATGAGCAATTTAAAACCTAAGCTTACATCTTGCTTTGCACTTGCTTTAAATAAACCACCAGCTATGGTTACCTCTACTTTGCTTTCGTTGTAAATGTAGTCGGGATAAAACTGAATTAAATAGTGTCGACTTATTAACTGATAAATTTTTGCTTCATCATTGGCTAAACTCACACTTTTTAACTGTTTAGCTGTCGGCACAATGGCGTGATGAGCGGCCACTTTTGCATCATTAAAACATTTACTACGTTGTTTTGCATTTGCCTCATTTACCAGCTCTACTGACTGCCCACCATTTACGGCTATCGCTTTTAAAATAGCAGGTGCATCTTGGTGATGCTCTCTCGGTAAGTAACGGTTATCTGAGCGTGGGTAGGTAATTAATTTATGACGTTCATATAAAACTTGGCAAATATCGAGTACTTTTTGTGCTGGCATCCCAAAAGCTTTAGCAGCATCTATTTGTAAAGCAGATAAGTTATAAGGAAGAGGCGCGGTTTGTTTTTTTTGCTTTTGCTCAAGCGCTGTTACATTTGCGGGCTGATTAGCAATGCGTGAAGTCACATTTTCGGCTAAGGCTTTATTAAGTACTCTGCCCTCTTCATCTTGATATGGTTCGCACGCTTTACTCGGTATCCACTTAGCAGTAAATGATTGCTGCTCAGGTGTAACAAGATGAGCAAGTACTTCATAAAATGGTTTGGATACAAAATTTGCGATTTCATTATCACGATTTACAACTAAACCTAAAATAGGTGTTTGTACTCGCCCAACCGACAACACATTACCAAAGCCCGCTTTTTGCCCAGCTAGCGTATAAGCTCGCGTTAAATTCATACCAAACAACCAATCAGCACGAGACCGTGCTAAAGCAGATACACTCAAAGGGATAAAATCACGGTTAGCCCGCATAGAGTTGAGTGATTTTTTTACCGCAGTTAAGTTTAAATCACTAATCAATAAGCGTTGAATACTTTGCTTTTTAGTTTGACTAATTTTTGCTTGCTCGATTACTTCATCAACCAGTAGCTGACCCTCACGATCAGGATCGCCAGCATGCACGAGTGTTGTAGCCTGCTTAATTAATTTTTTTAAAATGGTAAGCTGCTTACGGGTTTTTGTTTTAGCTTTTAATTGCCAGTGTTCAGGCACAATAGGTAAATGCTCAAATTGCCATTTTTTAAAACGCTCATCATAGTCATCGGGTTCTGCTTGCTCGAGCAAATGACCTATGCACCAAGACACACAATCACCATTCGCCACTTCAATATAACCATCATGCTTTTTATGAGGTTTTGGAAGCGCATCTGCAATAGCACGCCCTAATGAAGGTTTTTCAGCAATATAAAGTTTCATAATCAAGCTCTAACACTGTTCATATAAACAGTAGTTTAGCATATCAGTTTAAAACTGGGGATATTTTTATAGTTTCTAACTTAAAGCTTTATTTCGCTTATTAACAAAAAGATATAAAAGAGGCAGGTAGCAGACAACAACAGTGGCAATATTTATTAAAGGCATAAATGTTTGATACATCACAGTGCTATAAGATAAATCCCAAAGGTGTCGGTCAACTAAGCGAAATAATTGAAGAATGGGTGCACCAATAACAATAAGCTGCCCAAGTACACATTGCCACAAATGCACTTTATCTTTAAGACCCCAATAAGCAATAAGTGCCATCCAAGTAATATCTGTTAATGCCCATACAAGGTAACGGTATATATAAATACCATCATCAAACGCCATTAAACTTGAGTAGGTCACAGTGCCAAATAAGAAAAAAGCGGCAGTAATAACAACGAACCTAAGAGCTAAATAATCTTTGAGGATAAAGAATATAAAAATAGCCGGACTCAAAATAAGAACCCAGCTTTTGCTTAATATACTTACAAAATACAAAAACCATTCAGGCAAACTAAATAACCTTACTTAGCTTTTGTATCTTCATCAGTTCCATCGCCGTTACCAGGCATACTACAATACTTAGTCAACATATTCGCCCCATTACATTTGTTAAGAATGTTGCATTCTATGCTAAAAAAGGTACATAGCCAAGTCATTCTATCTTACATCAATTGGCGCTGACTCTTTTGCCTTGCCTTGTAAAATTGATATTTCTACACGGCGGTTACGTCTGCGATCTTCGCGGGAATCATTAGGTACTAAGGGCCTGGTTTCTGCACGCCCTACCACCATCATTCTGGTTTTATCAAAACCTGGAACTTTTTGTAATTCACTCGCTACCGCAACTGCGCGTTTAGATGATAAATCCCAGTTATTAATGTAAAGCTCGTTGGATACCTGAAAGTCATCCGTATGACCAGACACCGTAATTTCACCGGGTACATCTTTAAGTAATCGGCCAATATCTTGAATGATAAGTTTAAATTGTGGTTGTAAAAATGCACTCCCCGATGGAAACGAGCCATTTTCTCTAATACGAATTATGATTTGCTGCCCTAAAGATTCAAGCTCAATAGCCCCATCAATAATTTGCTTTTCAAGCTGTTGCGCAATTTTTTTAACTAAGTCATTTATTTGCTCTTGATCAGCAGCAGACACTGCCGTAGCTGCAGCAACTTCCTCTGAGGTACTGCTTGATTCACCACCTCGCTTTTCACCACGTTGCTCTTGACGTCCACCTGCGGAGCTTTCATCTCCCGCCTGAAACTCAAGCATTTGTTGGGTCATTTCAACCGTTTGTTGCTGAATGGTTTCTATAGGAGTTGGCTCAGGTTTACCCGGCGTAAACTCCATAGCAATAACAGATGTCCCTTTTGGAATGTCTTTTACTTCTATTTTATTTTGTACACCAAAAGCAAACTTCATTGAGCCTGCAATTTGTTTAAATTTAAGTACATCCATTTCAGAAAATGCGAGTAAAAGTACGAAAAAGCACATTAATAATGACATTAAATCGGCAAACGTTCCCATCCACGCAGGAAGTCCTGGAGGTGGGCATTTGCACTCTTCATCTGACATAATTATTCCTCAGTATTGACTGCGCGTTTTGATTCAGCTAGATAATTTTTCAAGATCCCTTCAATTACTTTAGGATTTTGCCCGTCTTGAATACCTAATACTGCATCTAAAATTAAGCGCTGATTCATGGCCTCTTCGTCTTTACGCAGTTCTAGTTTTACCTGAATAGGAATGGCTACAACGTTTGCTAAAAACGCACCGTATAATGTGGTTAACAACGCAACCGCCATTGCCGGTCCGATAGCTTTGGGGTCATCCATGTTCGAGAGCATAGCCACTAAGCCTATCAACGTACCGATCATCCCCATTGCAGGTGCAATATCACCTAATGATTTAAATAAGGTTGCCCCCATTTCATGGCGAGTGGTGGTTAACGAAATATCTTTTTGTAATGTTGCTCGTACCACATCAGCATCATGCCCATCTACTAGCATATCAACGCCTTTGCGCATAAAAGGATTTGGGATTTCGGCTTCTTCTAAGGCTAAAAATCCGCCTTTTCGAGCAGAGTCAGCTAATTCTACCGCTTTTTCGATTAATGCTTCAGGAGGCTCAATTTTAAACATAAACGCTTTTGCACATACTTTACCAATGCCAAGAAATTGCGACATGGTAAAATTAGATAAAACGATAAAAAGGGAACCACCGAATACAATAACCACAGAAGGGGTATTGTAAAACATAGCGACTTCACCGCTACTACTCATAAACATGGACATGACAATTAAGCCAATTGCGCCAAGGATCCCAATAATGGTTGCTAAATCCACATTCCCTCCAAAGGTTTTATATTTTTTCTTCGCAAGCGTTGTTATTAATTGTTTATCGGCAAGATACTGAAATACTTAAGTGATTTTTATGATAAACGGTAAAATTAAGATTAGGGGCTGTTGATCTTTGTAGTACATATATCAATCAGCCCACATTGGTAGCCACATCATAGTAAATGCTAAAGCGAGCATTGAATGATAATTTCGTTCAAGCTTTTCATACCGCGTGGCTATCCCTCTATATTGCTTAATACGGCCAAATGCATTCTCAACCAAGTGCCGATATTTATACATGCACCAGTCAATATCTTCATTGCCTACTAAACTGTTGCCCTTACGTGGAATAACGGGTGTAGCGTTATTATCACGAACAAACGCTCTCAGTTTTTCACTGTCGTAGCCTTTATCTGCGACAACCATATTACTTGTTGGGCAATTAGCTACGAGTGACTCTGCATGGACGATATCATGCGTATTTCCACAGGATAATTCATAATAAACAGGCAACCCTCCGCTATCGACTGCAAGATGAATTTTCGTAGAATTTCCACCTCGGCTCTTTCCAATTGATTCATTGTCAGCAGTTCTTGCACCGCAACTATGTTGATGAGCCCTGACAATACTGCCATCAATGAAGACCCAATCCATGTCCGCATCACGAGATAATGCGCGAAACAGTTCATTCAAAATCCCTTTTTTGGACCATAAATTAAACCGTCTGTAGATAGCACTCCAACGGCCAAAATCAGAAGGTAAATCTCGCCATGGAATACCTGTGCGCATCTTATACAGTATGCCTTCGAGCGTTTTTCTATGGTCGGGCTTATTATAAATTCGACCACTTAAGTACATTACTTTTGATAAGACATTCCATGTCCCGTCTGTTAGCATTAATCTTGGCATGTAGGTTCGGTGTAAAGTTTTCTGGCGAATTCAATTATACCTTATCTTCATGCTGTTTGTTTTTCATACCACAAAGATCAACACGCCCTA